>JAYVYM010000255.1:0-4093 GCA_043784245.1 Frankiales bacterium | reverse complement strand
ACGTCGACGAACGCCGGGTATGCCGAGCACGCCTACAACTATGACGTCGTGACACGCGCCGCAGCGCTGCTCAGCGCACGCGGTGCGAGCGTCGTCCTCACCCGCCACGACGACGTCGGCTTCGGGCCGTGCGTCAACGAGCGCGCTGCCATCGCCAATGCTGCCCACGCCGACGCGGCGGTTTCCGTACACGCCGACGGCGGGCCGGCTTCCGGACAGGGCTTCCACGTCATTGCCCCGGCGCTCGCGCCCGACGGCGGCAACGCCGCATTCCTGGACGCGGGGTACCGGCTCGCGCTCTCGGTGCGTACGGCCTTCCAGGCCGCGACTGCGGAGCCAACGGCGAACTACGTCGCACAGAACGGCCTGGACCGGCGCTCCGACCTCGCCGGCCTCAACCTCGCGCGGCTGCCTGCGGTGTTCCTCGAGTGCGGCAACATGCGCAACGATGCCGACGCCGCCCGCTTGACGTCGCCGCAATGGCGTCAGTCGGCAGCGACCGGCATCGCCGACGCTCTGCAGGCCTATCTCGCGCCGTCCTGAGCACGTCGCCGTTTGCCGAGCAAACTTTCCCGAGAAATGGCGACGTGTTGTCATCGACTTGGTGCTGGCTGCAACTGAGGCAGACGCGGCTGACGGAACGAAGTCCGGGGCGCAACGCTCAAGGTGCGGCTGGTCTACATCGATCCGTGGTCAACGGACGTGCCCGACGACTACTTCGCGACACGCAGCTCCGTCGGCAAGGTCACGTCGTCACCGACCGGCCGTGTCCCGCAGTGGAGTCCAGATGAAGCGGCCGACCATTTCCGTCCGCCGGTGCCCTTCCGGGGCCCGACAGGTCCGCCGGCAGACGGCGGCAACCCGGCTGGCGGGAGAGCTCGGTACCTCGCTGTTGCCCTCGCGCTCGTGGCTGTGTCGGCCGGCGCCTACGTGCTGCGTACGCCCCTGACGTCGGCGCAATCGGTGGTCGCCCGATCCGCGGCTACCGCAGCCCGGCAGGCATCCCCGCCCGGAAGGGAGGGAGCGCGTGCGCCGCTCGGTGCTCCACCACCCACGCGTAGCGATGCCGAGGGCGTCGGCTTCCGCGTCCTGCGCCATCAGGACGAAGCACGAGCCCCCGTCGCCTGGTCGCCGCCGGCCGGTCCACTACGTCGTCCGTCCTGACAACGCCCCGAGCAACGGCGCCCACACCCTCACCGCAACGATCGCCACCGTCAGTCAGGCGACGGGCTGCGCTACATCAACGACGGTCGCACGACCGAAGGTGCCACCGAAGATCGCCAGGCGTACCAGCCGGCTCACTACGGAGATCGCTGGGCTCCCGTCCTGATCGCCTGGGCCAGCTCCAGCGAGGTGCCCGACTTCGGCGTCGACATCGTCGGCGAGGCCGGTCCCACCGAGGTCGGGACACCTGGCGGCGACAAGACCTACATCTCCGGGGCGCTCTATCTCGACGCGCAGAAGATGGCTGCGCTTGGCGCAAGCGGCAACGGAGTTCCTGCGGAGGTCGTGGTGCTGCACGAACTCGGGCACCTCGTCGGCCTTGCGCACGTCGACGACCGGAATCAGGTGATGTACGCACGCAGCGGCGCGCCCCTGAGCGGATACGGCCAAGGCGACCGAGCTGGCCTTGCAGCGCTCGGACGCGGAGCCTGCCAGCCTGACATCTGAGGCCGATCTGCACAGGACGACGACTGATCGCCCGCCAGCACAGCAGGCAGCAAGCTGACCTTGCACGATGGACGTACGGTCGCGGTGATCACCTCGATCGCGGGATGTCTGAAGCGATCAGTAGTCGGGTGGGTCAAGGAAGCGAGTGCAGCCCGCTCAGCTCGGCCAGCCTCGCCAGCCCCGGGCCCACGTTGGCTCGCAGGCGCCCCAGCGCATCGTCGAGGGCGGCGCTGGGCGCCTGGCCGGGAGGGATGCGTGCGGGGTTGAGCGCCACCCCGTTGGCCCAATCCCTGATGTCGGGCGCGGCGCCGAAGGACTGCGCCGCCCGTGCGCCCAGGACCTGCATGCGCCCCCACGCGGCTCGCGAGTTGCCGTACGGCGTAGGAGGGCAGAGCCGGTTCTTGTCGGCGTCGTCGTCGCGCGTGGCCTCGACGTAACCCACGAGGGCGGCCCCGAAGCACGGGAACCCGCTCCTGACCGGCTGCAGCGTGATGGCGTCCGGACCCCAGATCGGGACGGCTGGCGGGTGCTGCAGCCCCGATGCGGCGCAGTGCACGACGAGGGCGTCCCGGGAGATCACGAGCGGGCCGTCATCGAAGTGCAAGCGCCCCGGCTCGACGCTGCGGACGTGGCCACGCCGCACGACGTTGTCGACCGAGCGCAGCCGCTCCAGCTCCCACGTGCCCAGCGTCGGCGCCCTGGCCATGGTGGGGGTGACGGCTGGGTCGATGCGCAGCATGACGCCGGCGGCCTCGAGGCGTAGGAACAGGTCGTCCAGCGACCCGGCGGCCGCGGCCGCGGTCATGGTGTCGGCGACCATGGCGAGGAACACCTCGGGGGCCGGCTGGACCACCGCACGGTTGAGCATCCACGGCTCCCGCGGCCGCACCCAGCGAAGGGCCCCCGGGTCGATTCCCTGGCCCAGCAGCCACACCACGGCGTCGGTCGCAGTCTTCCCGGAACCGACGACGACGTACTCGCGCGGAGCCTCCGTCAGGCCGACGAGGTCGTTCACGGGCAGCACCCGGGCTCCGCCGACGACATCGAAGGGTGGAGGGCTGACGGAGGGCACGTCGGGAGCGAGGTAGCGGGCGTCGACGATCCGGCACCGCGCGGGCACCTGGAACTGCTGCCCGGTCACGCGGGAGACGACGCGACCGCCCCCGACGTGATCGCTCCCGGGGAACCACTCGACCTTGCCTGACGGCAGCATCCGGTCGGCCAGGACGCGTTCGTAGTAGGTGCAGATCTCCGCCCCGCTGGCCCGCTCGTGCAGTCCGGCCTCCGGCCCTCGCTGCTGCACCTGCCCGCCCAGCAGCGTCGAGGCGACGCCGTAGAACGAGGACGCCTGGTGCAGCTGGACGAACGGGTAGGCGTCCAGCCAGTGGCCCCCCGTTGCGAGCCGCCGGTCGACCAGGGCGACGCGTACGTCGGCGTGGTCTATGAGCGCGTCGGTAAAGGCCATACCCGTAGCGCCGGCGCCGACGACGAGGTAGTCGACGTCCAGCTGCTTCGTCATGACCACGGGGCGCGCGCTACCGGGACGAGCGCAGGAGCGGTACGCGCGCTGCCGCACGGGGCGCGGCGCCGCGTCGAGGAGCACAGCCGGCTCGGTGCGGGTCGTGTCGTCGGGCCGGACGCTGGCGAGGCGGGCAGTCCGGTCCCGGTCGACGACCAGGCGCAATGCGTACGTCGGATGGAGCGGCCGCCTACGGGCGAGCTGTCCGTCGTACGCCACTGCGCCCCGGCCGGACACGATGGCCTTGCCCCGGCGCAGCGCCTCGGCTTCTGGCATTGGAGTGCGTCGATTTTTAGGATTGAAGCCCCTCGGTTTCCAGAATCCAACCATGGTGACGCATGATCCCCCGCCTCGGGGAGATCATTGAGCGGACCTTCGGACTGGAAGACGTCACCGGCGTGGACCAGCATCGCACCCATGACGCAGGCGACCTGATTCTCGAACGTCATGTCGGCTCTTCGAAGGTCGGTCGGATCGGGCAACGGAACGCTACGCGGGTCGGCGTTGCGGTCCCGCCCATGACTTATCACACGGTTGACCGTGCGCGATCATCGCGGTGGGTTGGCCTCGCTCGGGTGGGACGTCCGATGGACCTACCTGACCTCGATGACGCCCATCATCCCGAGGTCTTCGTGATCGAGGATGTGGCAGTGGTAGACGGTGCGGCCGGTAAAGGCTTCGAACGCGATCCGGACCTTGACGCTGCTGCGGGCCGGGACGTTGACGACGTCCTGCCGGCTGACGACGTCGACCGGGACGCCGCCGGACTCAATCAGCTGCATAGGCCAGACGTGCAGGTGGAAGGGGTGCTCCATCGAGCTGGTGTTACGGATCTCCCACTCCTCCACCGCGCCGGCCCGTACCTGCTGGTCGACGCGGGTGGCGTCGAACACCTGCCCGTCG
>JAYVYM010000254.1:0-5483 GCA_043784245.1 Frankiales bacterium | reverse complement strand
GTCCTCGAGCGCGACGACCCGGTGCTCGGCGGGCTGCTCGGCGGGCGGGGCGTCGACCCACCGGAAATCCCAGTCGATGCCGTGCAGCACCGCCCAGTCCGGCAGCCTGGCCGAGGTACCCCGCGGCACGGTGACCCGCTGCCGCGGGGGCAGCTCGGGGACGATCTCGCCGAGCAGCGCCCCGACCGCACCCGGGTTGCCCAGGGCCGAGAGGTAGGGCACGCGCTCGTGCTGGTCGATGCCGATCCACGCCGTCGCGTCCTCGCCCACCCAGCCCTTCGCGAGCTCGAACCGCAGCGTCGCCCGGGCGAACGCGTCGTGGCCGGTCGCCACCAGCACCTCGGCGGCCGTCGTCAAGCGGGTCGTCGGCACTGCCTCGACGCTAATGCCCCCGCCGCCCGCCCCCGCCGCTCCCGCCGCCCCCGCCGCCCGCCCGCCCCGCCCTTCGACCACGGACATTGTGTGGTTCACCTCGAGATGTTGCACACAAAGTTGCTCTGGGACCGGCTCGCCCCCGCGTGGTCAGCAACCTCAGGGTGGACATTGTGTGTTGGGAGCCGATGATGAACACACAGAGTACGTTGTCCACAAGGCCCGCGTCCTGATGGCGGCGCGCTGCGAGGCTCACACGATGCAGGTGGACCCAGCGGCGGCGCTCCTCCGAGCCGGCGCGTCGGCTGCGCTCAGCCACGAGTCGGCAGCCACGGCCTGGGGGATCGAGCTGCTGACGGACGGTCCCCAGCGGCTGACGGTCCCGCGCAACAGCAGCAGGCTGACCGTGCCCGGCTGGCACGTGGTCCGGGGTGACCTGTCCGGGGGCGCCGTCGAGGAGCGGGACGGCGTGCGAGTCACCTCCTCGATGCGCACGGTCAGCGACCTGTGCCGGGTGCTGCCCTTCGCGGCCGCGGTCGTGGCGGCTGACAGCGCTCTGCGCCTCGGGCTGGTCGAGCTCCAGGAGCTGCACGAAGCCCTGGCTTCGGTCGACGGTCGCGGAGCCGGTCGGCTGCGAGCCGTGGCTCAGATGGTCGACCCACTGGCGGGCTCGGTCCTCGAGACGCTGCTTCGCATCGTGCTGGCCATCCTGTCCCCGCCGCCGATCACCCAGTACGCGGTCTACGACCGGCACGGTCAGCTCGTCGCCCGAGTCGACTTCTGCTTCCTGGCGGCGCGGCTCGTCGTGGAGGCCGACGGCTACGCCTTTCACAGCGACCGGATCGCCTTCCGGCGCGACCGGGACCGACTCAACGACCTGGAGCGGCTCGGCTGGCGCGTCCTGCGCTTCACGTGGGAGGACGTGGTGCAGCGCCCCGACCACGTGCTTCGCCTGGTCAACGAGTGCCTGCGTGCCGGCGCAGCCTGACTGAAGAGCCTGCGTCGGGCCACAAGGTGCCCGTCGCGGCCGTTCGTGCGTGGACACGCCGGCGCAGCCGGACCGAAAAGTCCCCGGCAGGCCACGACGTGCCCGGCGCGGCCGTTCGTACGTGGACCTGGTGACGGAGGAGCGGCAAGCACCGCGGTCGGCAGGGCTCACGGCCGCCGTAGGGTCTGCACATGGCCGGCGAGTCGCTCTTCGACGCGGGGGACCGGGCCGCGGAGGAACGGGTCGCACCGCTGGCCGTACGCATGCGGCCCCGCACGCTCGACGAGGTCGTCGGTCAGCAGCACCTGCTGGGCCAGGGCGCCCCGCTGCGCCGCCTCGTCGAGGGCGACGCGCCGCTGTCGGTCGTGCTGTGGGGGCCGCCCGGCACCGGCAAGACGACGCTCGCGATGGTGATCGCCAAGAGCACTCGCCGGCGGTTCCGCGAGCTGTCGGCCGTCACCGCGGGCGTCAAGGACGTCCGGCAGATCATCGACGAGGCCCGGCGGGCGCTCGGCGACACCGGCGCGCAGACGGTGCTGTTCGTCGACGAGGTGCACCGGTTCTCCAAGACCCAGCAGGACGCGCTGCTGCCCAGCGTGGAGAACCGGTGGGTGACGCTGGTCGCCGCCACGACGGAGAACCCGTTCTTCTCGGTGATCAGCCCACTGCTGAGCCGCAGCCTGCTGCTCAGCCTGGCGCCGCTGACCGACGACGACGTGCGCACGGTCGTCCGCCGCGCCGTGCAGGACGAGCGTGGCCTCGACGGCCGGGTGCGGGTCGAGGACGACGCCGAGGACTTCCTCGTCCGGCTCGCGGGGGGCGACGCGCGCAGGGCGCTGACGGCGCTCGAGGCCGCGTCGCAGGCCGATGTGATCACCCTGGAGCTGCTCGAGCAGGCCGTCGACCGGGTCGCCGTGCGGTACGACCGCGACGGCGACCAGCACTACGACGTCATCAGCGGGTTCATCAAGAGCATCCGCGGGTCCGACGTCGACGCCGCGATGCATTACCTGGCCAGGATGCTCGAGGCGGGGGAGGACCCGCGGTTCGTCGCCCGGCGCCTGGTCGTCAGTGCCAGCGAGGACATCGGGATGGCCGACCCGAGCAGTCTGCAGGTAGCGGTCGCCGCCGCGCAGGCGCTGGAGCTGATCGGGATGCCTGAGGCCCGGATCAACCTCGCCCAGGCCGTCATCCACCTGTCGCTGGCCCCCAAGAGCAACGCCGTGCTCGCGGCCGTCGACACCGCCGTCGCCGACGTCAGGCACGGGCTGACCGGCTCGGTGCCCGACCACCTGCGCGACAACCACTACGCGGGCGCCAAGAAGATCGGTGTCGGTGGCTACCGCTACCCTCACGACTTCCCTGGGCGGGTCGTCGCACAGCAGTACGCGCCCGACCCGGTCGTCGGACGGGAGTACTACTCGCCCGGCGACCTGGGGGTCGAGCGTGTCGCGTCGGAGCGGCTCGCGGGGCTGCGCGAGGTGCTGCGCGGCGACCGCGGGGTCGTCCCCGAGGATGCCGCGTCCGGCTTCCGCCCTCGCTGCACGCCAACACCACCCACCCGCGAGGAGCTGCTCGCGCTTTCGAAGGAGCGTCCCTAGGTGCTCACCGGCGGTCAGGTCGCAGGGCTCATCGTGGCGGTGTTCTTCGCCATCGCGGTCCTCGTCCTGTGCTACATCCTGCTCAAGCTCGGCAAGATCCTCGAGGAGACCCAGCGCCTGGTCTCCGGTATCACCGACAAGACCGTCCCGCTGCTGGGCGAGGTGACCAGCTCGGTGGTGCATGTCAACGCCGAACTCACCCGGGTCGACGCCATCACCGCCAACGTGCAGTCGATGACCGGCAACCTGTCCAGCCTGACCAGCCTGTTCGCCGCCACCCTGGGCAGCCCCGTCATCAAGGTCGCGGCGTTCTCCTACGGCGTACGCCGAGCAGCCAACAAGCGGGACCGCGACGACATGACCAAGCAGGTCAAGGCAGAGCTGAAGAAGGGCCGCCGATGAGTCGACGGCTGATCTACATCTCCTTCGGCGCCGTCGTGGGCGTGCTGGCGGTGCGCCGCGCCACCCAGGCCGCCCAGCGCTACACGCCGGCCGGCGTCCAGCAGCGCATGAACGGGTCGTTCGGGACCTTCGGCGACACCGTGCGGGAGTTCCTGTCCGAGGTACGGGTCGCGATGGCCGAGCGCGAGCAGGAGCTGCGGACCTCCCTCGGCTTGGACGGCAGCCACGACGCCGTGGAGCCCTGATGTGCCGGTGAGCGGAGCACGCGGGCGGTGCCCCGGGACGCAGGAGCGGGCGCGCCGGTTGCACGCGGAGCGAGCCCTGATGTGCCAGCGAGCCCTGATGTGCCAGTGAGGTCCGACCAGATCCGGTCGCGGTTCCTGGACCACTTCACCGCGACCGGCCACACGTTGGTGCCGTCGGCGAGCCTGATCGCGGACGATCCGACGCTGCTGCTGGTCAACGCCGGGATGGTGCCGTTCAAGCCGTACTTCCTGGGCGACGCGACCCCGCCGTACGCGCGCGCGGTCAGCGTGCAGAAGTGCGTACGCACGCTGGACATCGAGGAGGTCGGCAAGACCACGCGGCACGGCTCCTTCTTCCAGATGGCCGGCAACTTCAGCTTCGGTGACTACTTCAAGGCCGGTGCGATCGACCTGGCCTGGGACCTGCTGCTCAAGCCGCTCACCGAGGGCGGCTACGGCCTGCCCGAGGACAAGCTGTGGGTCACCGTCTATGAGCAGGACGACGAGGCCGAGGCCCTGTGGCGGGCCAAGGGCGTCGACCCGCGGCGCATCCAACGGCTCGGGATGAGCGACAACTACTGGCACATGGGCGTGCCCGGGCCGTGCGGGCCGGACTCGGAGATCTTCTTCGACCGCGGTCCGGCGTACGGGCGTGAGGGCGGTCCGGCCGTCGACAGCGAGCGCTACCTGGAGATCTGGAACCTGGTCTTCATGCAGTCCGAGCGCGGCGAGGGCAGCGGCTACGACTTCCCCATCCTGCGCGACCTGCCGTCGCAGAACATCGACACCGGGCTGGGCGTCGAACGGATGGCCACCGTGCTGCAGGGCGTCGACAACCTCTACGAGATCGATACCAGCCGGGCGATCCTGGACCGGGCTGCCGAGCTGACCGGTGTGCGGTACGGCGCCGACGCGGCGTCCGACGTACGGCTGCGGGTCGTCGCCGACCACGCCCGCACCGCGGTGATGCTGATCGGCGACGGCGTGACGCCGGCCAACGAGGGGCGCGGCTACGTGCTGCGCCGGATCGTGCGGCGCGCCGTACGCGCGATGCGGCTGCTCGGCGCGCACGAGCCCGTCGTCAGCGAGCTCGTCGAGGCGACGATCGGCGCGATGGGGCCGCAGTACCCCGAGCTGGTCACGGGCGCCGGTCGCATCGGCACGGTCGCCGTCGCGGAGGAGGGCTCGTTCCTGGAGACCCTGCGCACCGGCGCGACGGTCTTCGACCTCGCGGTGCCGCACGCCCGCCAGGCCGGCGGGGTGCTGTCGGGCGAGCGGGTCTTCGCGCTGCACGACACGTATGGCTTCCCGTTCGACCTGACCCTGGAGATGGCGGCCGAGCAGGGGCTGCAGGTCGATGAGGCGGGCTTTCGCACTCTCATGCAGGAGCAGCGCAGCCGGGCAAAGGCCGACAGCCAGGCGCGGCGCTCCCGTGGCGGCGACACGGCGGCCTACCGGGCGCTGCTCGAAGCGGCCGGCGCCTCGGAGTTCACCGGCTACCGCGAGGTGCTCAGCGAGGCCGTCGTACGCGGCCTGCTCGTCGACGGTGCGGTCGCTGCATCCGCCGCTGAGGGCGCCACCGTGCTGGTGGTGCTGGACCGCACCCCGTTCTACGCCGAGTCCGGCGGGCAGCTCGCCGACACCGGCCGGTTGCTGCTGGACGACGGCACCGAGCTCGAGGTCTCCGACGTCCAGAAAGCCCTGCCGGAACTGTGGGTGCACACCGCGCGGGTCGTCCACGGCGAGGCCCGCACCGGCGCGACGGCGCTCGCCGAAGTCGATGTCGAACGTCGCCGGTCGGTCTCCCGGGCGCACACCGCGACGCACCTGGTGCACAAGGCGCTGCGCGACGCGCTCGGCGAGTCGGCAACGCAG
>JAYVYM010000253.1:0-6572 GCA_043784245.1 Frankiales bacterium | reverse complement strand
CATCCGCTCGACCGGGAAGTCGCGGGTGTAGCCGTAGCCCCCGAACAGCTGGACGGCGTCGACCGTGACCTGCATCGCGGTGTCGCTGGCGAAGGTCTTGCTCGCACTCGACAGGAACGTCAGGTCGGGGTCGCCCCGCTCGGCACTTGCGTTGGCGACATAGACCAGCTGGCGGGCAGCCTCGACCTTCATGGCCATGTCGGCGAGCATGAACTGGGTGTTCTGGAAGTCCGCGATCGCCTTGCCGAACTGCCGGCGCTCCTTGGTGTAGGCGATCGCCGCGTCGAGTGCGCCCTGCGCGATACCGACCGCCTGTGCGCCGATCATCGAGCGGGTGTGGTCCAGGGTCTTCAGCGCGGTCTTGAAGCCGGTGCCCTCGGCGCCGATCATCCGGCTGGCCGGGATACGGCAGTCCTCGAAGTAGATCTCGCGGGTCGGCGAGCCCTTGATGCCCATCTTGCGCTCCTTGCCGCCGACCGAGAACCCCGGGTCGTCCTGACTGACGACGAACGCCGAGATCCCGTTGGCGCCCTTGCCCGGGTCGGTGACCGCCATGACCGTGTAGTGCGTGCTGGCACCGGCACCGGTGATCCAGCACTTCGTGCCGTTCAGCACGTAGTGGTCGCCATCGCGTACCGCGCGGGTACGCATGGCCGCCGCGTCGCTGCCGGCCTCGCGCTCGGACAGGGCGTACGAGAACGTCGAGTCCCCCGTCGCCACCGCGGGCAGGAACTCCTGCTTGAGCTCCTCGCTGCCGGACAGGATCAGCCCCATCGTGCCGAGCTTGTTGCCCGCCACGATCAGCGAGCTCGAGGCGCAGACCCGGGCGATCTCCTCAACGACGATCGAGTGCGCGATCCGGTCGGCGCCGGCCCCGCCGTACTCCTCCGGCACGTGGATCGCCAGCAGATCGGCCCGCTTGAGCTCGGCGTGCACGTCCCACGGGTACTCGGCCGTCTCGTCGATCTCGGCCGCCCGCGGGGCAATCTTGTCCTCCGCAAGCTGGCGGACGGACTTGCGCAGGAGCTGGTGCTCCTCGGTCAGGCCATACAGCGCATACGACGGGTCCATACCGCCCATCCTAGGCCGGACGCGGCACCTTCACAGCGTCACTCGGCCGGTGGGCGCAGCCGCTCCTGCAGCTGCTGGTCCCTGGTCAGGGATGCGTGGGCCAGCCCCGCCTGGAAGCCCTCGACCCGCGCCCGCAGGCCCGGGTCGGAGGTCGCCAGCACGCGTACGGCCAGCAGCCCGGCGTTGCGCGCGCCACCGATCGACACCGTCGCGACCGGGATGCCCGCCGGCATCTGGACGATGGACAGCAGCGAGTCCAGGCCGTCGAGGTGCGCCAGCGGCACCGGTACGCCGATGACCGGAAGCGGCGTCGCCGACGCGACCATGCCCGGCAGGTGGGCCGCGCCGCCGGCGCCGGCGACGACGACCCGCAGGCCGCGGTCGGCAGCGGCCGACGCCCAGTCGAGCATGGCGCGGGGGGTGCGGTGGGCGGACAGCACGCGTACCTCGTACGGCACCCCGAACTCCGCCAACGCGAGCGCGGCGGCCTCCATCACCGGCCAGTCGGAGTCCGAGCCCATGACGACCGCGACCAGCGGGGTCAGTGCACCCACCGCCCGCCGGTCAGCCAGGCCGCGCCCTCCTGGGCCCGGCTCCGGGTCTGCGCCAGGTCGTCGCCGAGCGCGGTCACGTGGCCGATCTTGCGGCCGGGCCGCACCTGCTTGCCGTACAGATGCACCTTGATCCCGGGGTCCCGGCCGAACAGCATGTGCAGCCGGCGGTCGAGGTCGGCGTCGCCCTCGCCGCCGAGCACGTTGGCCATCACCACCCAGGGCGCGGTCAGCGTCGTCGCGCCCATCGGCCAGTCCAGGACGGCCCGCAGGTGCTGCTCGAACTGCGAGGTCCGCGAGCCCTCGATCGTCCAGTGCCCGGAGTTGTGCGGCCGCATCGCGAGCTCGTTGACCAGCAACCGGGTGGCCCCGCCGGGACCCGCCGTCTCGAACAGCTCGACAGCCATGACGCCGACCACGCCGAGCTCGTCGGCGAGGCGCAGGGCGAGCTCCTGGGCCTGTACGGCGTCATCATCCGACAGGCCGGGCGCCGGGGCGACGACCTCGACGCAGACCCCGTCGGCCTGCACCGTCTCGACGACCGGCCAGGCAGCGCCCTGCCCCTCGGGCGAGCGGGCGACCAGCGCGGCCAGCTCGCGGCGCAGCGCGACGTGCTCCTCGGCCAGCAGCCGGGTGCCGCCGCGCAGCACGTCCTGCGCCTCCGCCAGGTCGCGGACGACCCAGACCCCCCGGCCGTCGTAGCCACCTGTCGCGGCCTTCAGGACCAGCGGCCAGCCGACGTGCCGGGCGAACCCCTCGACGTCGCGGGCCGTCGCGACCGGTGTGAAGGCCGGCACCGGTACGCCGAGCGCAGCCAGCCGCTCGCGCATCACGATCTTGTCCTGGGCGTGCCGGAGCGCCGTGCTGCCCGGCAGGACGGTCGTGCCGTCAGCCTCCAGAGCCTGCAGCAGATCGTTGGGCACATGCTCGTGGTCGAAGGTCACGACCTCGCAGGTGGCCGCGAACGCCCGAAGGTCGGCCAGTGAGGTGTGTGAGCCCAGCACGACGCCGGACGCCACCAGCGCGGCGCTGTCGTACGCCGCGTCGGCCAGCACCCGCAGCGACAGCCCGAGTGAGATGGCCGCCTGGTGCGTCATCCTCGACAGCTGGCCGCCGCCGACCATCCCGACGACCGGCAGGCCCATCGCGGCGCGCACCGTCGGGGCGTCGGCAGGCCCGGTCACGGGCGGGCGGGCCCGATCAGACGCGCCGCGAGCCGGGCGACGGTCTCCTCGTCGACACCGAGGCTCATGGCCAGCCCGTGCGGGCCGCCGTAGCGGTGGTCGATCTCTTCCAGGAAGCGCTCCATCGACCCCGCGACCGGGCGGATGTCATCGATGGTCTGGCCGACCAGATCCTCGGCGTAGGACGGCGACGCCCGCAGCCGGGCGAGCACGCCCTCGATGCGTTCGGCGCTGGCGACGTAGTCGGCGACAACCGCGTCGCGGGTCACGCCGGCCAGTGAAAGGGCGAGCGCAACGACCGTGCCGGTGCGGTCCTTGCCGGCGGCGCAGTGCACGACCGTCGGGCCGTTGCCCGCATCGGCGAGCACCCGCAGGGCCTGCGCGAGGTGCGCCGGCTGGTCCTCGACGTAGCCGAGGTAGTAGCCCGTCATGTCGGTCGACGTCGTCCCACGGCGGGCACTGCGATCCGCAAAGCTCGGGACCGCGCGCCCCACCTCGACGCTGTCGGGCTCACCCGGCCGCTCGGCGATCAGCGTCAGGTGGTGGTGGGCCGCCCGGCCGGCCAGCGGACCCGGCCCCTCAAGATGCACCTCGCCGGTGCTGCGCAGGTCGACCACGGTGCGCACGCCGAGCCCGGAGAGCAGGCGCGTGACGTCTGCGGCGGTCAGCCCCTGCAGGTTGTCGGCGCGGATGAGCACGCCGGACCTCGTACGCCGGCCGTCGACCGTCGGCAGCCCGCCGACGTCACGGACGTTCGCCGCGCCCTCCAGGTCGATCCAGGACGGCCCCGCTGGCCCGGCCTGTGGAACGGCTTCCTGCGTGATGGCTGCCTCCCTCGGCGCGTGACGCGGGGCATCGTGCCACGCCTCGGCTAGCCTGCTCGCGTGCCCCAACTCATTGTGCTCGCCTGGTGAGCGCTGCCCGCGCGCTCATCGCGCGCTTCCGGGTGCTGTTGACCGAGCTCACCAAGTTCGGGCTGGTCGGTTTCCTGAGCTTGGGCGTTGACCTCGTCGTGTTCAACCTGGTGCTCGCCGGTGCCCCGCACAAGCCACTGACTGCCAAGATCATCTCGACGGTGGTCTCGGCCAGCACCGCGTACATCTTGAATCGGCACTGGTCGTTCCGCGAACGGGAACGCCAGCACCGCCTGGGTCGCGAGCTCGGGCTGTTCATGCTGCTCAACGGCGTGGGCCTGTCGCTGGCCCTGTCGTGCCTGGCCGTGTCGCACTACCTGTTGGGCTTCCAGACCCGGCTCGCCGACAACATCGCGGCCAACGGCGTCGGGCTCATCCTCGGCACCACCTTCCGGTTCTGGTCCTACCGCCGCTTCGTGTGGGTGGCCCCCGCCACACCTGTCCGGCTGCCGGTCGCCGCCGGTCGGTAAGGCGGCTGGCCAGGCTGGCCGGCGACCCGGAGACGTCCCACCGCATCTGGCCGGGCCCAGCGCGAGCCCGGCCCGGACGTCGGAGGGCCCAACCGCGCTCCGCGCGCGTGCGGTCGCCCGTGGCGCGGGCGTGCGCACCGACGCGGCGCGACGTACGTTCGGGCCGTGCCCAGGAACCCCCGTGCGACCCAGCGGTCGGTAAGCCGTCGCGAGGTCGCTTATTTCTCGCTGCGCGGGTTGGCCGCCCTGGGGGTGCTGCTGTCAGCGACGGCGCTGCCGCACGGCCTGCCCGCCGCGCTGGTCTGCATCGGCTCCGGCGTGCTGGCCGTGCTGACCTGCGTAGGCGTCAATGCCGGCGGCCCCGGCGAGCACGCGGGCACGGCGCCGCAGCAACGCGCGTACGACCGGGTCCGCGCACCGCAGGGTGACTGGCCGCCCTTCACGCCCTCGCAGGTCGTCAAGGGCGAGCTCGTCGACTGAGGCCGTCAGTCGGCGCGCAGGTGCACCACATCGCCCGCGCCGTACGCCGTGCCATCGACGACCAGCCGCCCGTCGTCGTCGACGCGCTCCGCCATCCCTTCGACGGCCTGCCCGCCCGGCAACTCCACCCGCACCCGGCGGCCGACGGTGGAACACCGCGTGCGGTAGGCCTCGGGCGACCGCTCCGCCAGCACCGCGGTCAGCGTACGGAGCACTGCCCTGAGCACCGTGTCGCGGTCGGTGGTCACAGCCCCCGCCAACAGCAGCGAGGTCGCAGAGCCGGGCAGCTCGTCGGCGCGGGTCGTCACGTTGAGCCCGACGCCCAGCACGACCGCGCCGTCGACCACCTCCGCCAGCAGGCCGCAGAGCTTCAGTCCGCCCACCAGCACGTCGTTGGGCCACTTCAGCACGACCTCGAGCCCGGCCTGCTCGCGCAACGCACGCGCAACGGCCAGCCCGCCCCACAGCGGCAGCCACCCCACCCGCCCGGCGGGCAGGTCCGGACGCAGCAGCACCGAGAATGTCAGCCCGGCCCGCGCCGGCGACACCCACTGACGGTCCAGCCGGCCCCGGCCGGCGCTCTGCTGCTCCGCGACGACGACCAGCCCGGCCGGCTCCCCGGCCCGTGCCCGGCCGGCGACGACCTGGTTGGTCGAGCCGGTCGAACGCAGCACCTCGACCCGCCACCCGTCGGGCGCGAGCGCGCGGGCCAGCGCGGCTGCCCGCAGCGGCGGCCGGCCGAGGTCGTCGTACACGCAGCCAGTATCGGCCACCCCGGCGCTACCCTCCGCGCGTGACCGCTGAGCCGCTTCCGGAGCCGAACGATGTCCACACCACCGCCGGCAAGCTCGCCGATCTACGCAGCCGCAACGAGGCTGCGCTGCACCCCGGCTCCTCCGCCGTCCTCGAGAAGCGGCAGGCGGCCGGCAAGAGCACCGCGCGTGAGCGCATCGAGCACCTGCTCGACGAGGGCAGCTTCGTCGAGATGGACGCGCTCGCACGGCACCGCGCCCGCGACTTCGGGCTGGAACAGAACCGGCCGACCGGCGACGGCGTCATCACCGGCCACGGCACCGTCGACGGCCGGCCGGTCGTGGTGTTCAGCCAGGACGCCGCGGTCTTCGGCGGCGCCCTCGGTGAGGTGTACGGCGAGAAGATCCGCAAGGTGATGGACCTGGCGTTGACCACCGGCGTGCCGATCATCGGCATCAACGAGGGCAGCGGCGCGCGCATCCAGGAGGGGATCATGGGTCTGGCGCTGTACGGCGACATCTTCTACCGCAACGTCATGGCGTCGGGCGTCGTCCCGCAGCTCAGCCTGATCCTCGGCTCGTGCGCCGGCGGCCACGTCTACTCACCCGCCCTCACCGACTTCACCCTGATGGTCGACGGCACGTCACACATGTTCATCACCGGGCCCGACGTCATCAAGACGGTCACCGGTGAGGACGTCACGCTGGAGGACCTCGGCGGCGCGCGCGCACACAACAGCAGGAGCGGCGTCGCGCACTTCATGAGCGAGAGCGAGCAGGAGGTCCTCGAGCTCACCAAGACGCTGCTGAGCTACCTGCCGAGCAACAACCATGGCGAGCCGCCGGTCTTCGATGCCGGGGACGCGCTGCTGGAGGAGCCGCTCACTGCGCTGGACACGTTCATCCCGGACAGCAACAACGCGCCGTACGACATGCACACGGTCATCGAGGCGGTCCTGGACGACGGCGACTTCGTCGAGGTGCAGGAGCTGTGGGCGCTGAACATGGTCGTCGGCTTCGGCCGGGTGGAGGGCCGCAGCGTCGGCGTCGTGGCCAACAACCCCATGCAGCTCGCCGGCACGCTGGACATCGACGCGAGCGAGAAGGCCGCGCGGTTCGTCCGCACCTGCGACGCGTTCGGCATCCCGGT
>JAYVYM010000252.1:0-2663 GCA_043784245.1 Frankiales bacterium | reverse complement strand
CCCACCTCGATGACCGGGAGTCGCGTCGATGCCCGGTAGGCAGCAAGTGCGAGCGGGGCACGCCCCCGTGCAACCGGCCGCACCGCCGGCCTGCGCCGTGGGCCTCAGCAGGCCGGGGCCGGTGCCGCGGCTGACCGGTCGGGTCCGGCCACTGGTCGCCGAGCTCGGCAAGTTCGTCGTGGTGGGAGGCGGCTGCACCCTGCTGGATGTCGCGGTTGCCAACGCCCTGCACGTAGGGCTCGGGGTCGGACCCACGCTCTCGAAGACAGCCTCGACGGTGCTGGCGACCTTCGTGGCCTACCTGGGCAACCGGGCCTGGGCGTTCGCCCATCGCGTCGACGCCCGCGCCACCCACGGTCGCGACCTGGGAATGTTCATGGCCGTCAACGTGATCGGCCTGGTGATCACGTTGGTCCCCGTCGACGTCGGCCACTACCTGTTGGGCCTGACCAGTCCGTTGGCCTTCAACGTGACCGGCCTGCTCGGGACGGTCGTCGCGACGGCCTTCCGGTTCTGGGCCTACCGGCGTTTCGTCTTCACCCGCGACCCGAGTCCAGTTCGCCGATAATGGACACTATGTCAAGTAGACCGTACGGCGCCGGCACGGGGCCGCACCTGACCTGACAGCGGCTCCGAGGCGGCGCGCGCAGGTAGGAACAGCACGAGCAGCAGGCAGGCCAGCGCGTAGCTGCTCTCGGCGATGAGCACCAGCGGACCGTGCGCGGTGTGCTGACCGATCGGTGTGACGACGTGGTCGGGCAGTGAGCTGGCGAACAGCACGGTGACCGCGCCGGCGGCGACCAGCCAGCGCCGCCGGTCGAGCCCGGCCCGGAGCAGGACGGCGATCGCCGGCACCACCCACCACAGGTGGTGCGTCCACGTGATGGGGCTGACCAGAGAGCCGGTCAGGCCGGTCAGGGCGAGCGCGGCCAGGTCGTCGCCGGCCCGTACGGCGCGCACCGCCCGGGTCAGACCGATGGCGCCGACCAGCAGGACGGCAGCGAGCCACAGCAGCCGCGGCGTGGTGGTGGCGTCGGTGAGCCGGGTGAGGAAACCGGACAGCGCCTGATTGGCCGGAACGTCGCTGCGGCCGACCCGTGAGGTGTCCAGGAGCGCACCGGTCCAGTAGGCCCGAGAGGTGCCCGGCGCCACCACGAACGCCGCTGTCGTGGCGAGCGCCGCGCAGCCGGCGGCCTGCAGGGCCGCCCGCGGCCGCCGGGCCAGCAGCATCACGATGAACACCGCGGGCGTGAGCTTGACGGCTGCGGCCAGCCCGGTGCCGACGCCGGCCCAGCGGCTGCCCCGGCGCAGCGCCTCGACGTCCAACACGATCAGCGCCACCAGCGCCAGGTTGACTTGGCCGTACCCGACCGTGTCGCGGACCGGCTCGAGCAGGCAGACCACCGGTACGGCGCAGGCGGTCGCCCACCCGGTCGCCAGCCCCCAGCGCGGGGCCACCCGGGCGGCCAGCCACCAGGTCGTCGCGGTGATGATGGCCGCGTCCGCGACGACGTTGACCGCGATCGCCAGCCGGAAGGGCAGTACCGCGATGGGGAGCATGGCGAGTGCGGCGAACGGCGGGTAGGTGAAGCCGTACGTCGTTCCGGGCAGGACGTAGTCGTACAGCGGCTGCCCGCCGACCCAGGAACGCACCGCACCGGCGTAGACCTTCAGGTCAAACGCCTCGTGGTTTCCGGCGAGCAGCACCAGCCCGAGCAGACTGACCATCGCAAGGCCGACCGGCAGACGGCGCCGGGCCAGGGTGCGCGGCGCCCGGAGGTCGACAGCTTCCCCGAGCACGCTGAGCACCTCCTGCTGCCCAACTCCCCCGGACGGGCCGTTGCGGCTCGGCCGAGGCTACGGCGCAAAGGCCGGCCGGCCTGGGAGGCGGCCCCGCCGACCCGCCGCTGGCGACCGATGTGAAGCGCGCCCTCGGAGCCGTCCGTGACTGCTATGTCACGATCCGAGCTGAGCGCTGAGACGTCGCCATCCGCGCCCGGTGGTCGAGCCCAGGCTGCCTGGCTGCCGGCTGGTGAGCACCGACGGCAATCCGCCGCGCGCACCTGATCCGAAGGGGCTATGCATAGATCACCCGGCTGCCGTCCACGGGCGCGCGTGTTCAGCAGCCACCGGGCCCGACCGAAGAGCACACTGACGGCAGCAACCTACTGACCCAGGACCACCACATGATGTGTACCCACCGACCCGCCTGCCCGGCCTCTGACGACGCTGCCCACGACGCAGCGCGCACGGTCGCCTGCCACCCCGAGCAGGGGTGGAGCCTGCTGTGCAACGGCGTCGTGGTGTTCGAGGACACCGGAGAGCTGCTCCCCGATGGGCGCACCGTGGAGCCGCACCGCCCGATCTACCGGGTGCACCCGACGGCGGCCTGAGCCGCCTCCCCCGGCCTACCGCTCGTACGCCTCCGGCGGCGGGCAGGAGCACACCAGGTTGCGGTCACCGTGCGCCCCGTCGATACGGCGCACCGGCGGCCAGTACTTCGAGATGCGGCGCACGCCGGCCGGGTAGGCAGCCTGCTCCCGGGTGTACGGGTGGTCCCACTCCCCCAGCAGGGCCGCCGCCGTGTGCGGCGCGCCGCGCAGCGGGTTGTCGTGCACCGGCCACTCGCCCGCTGCGACGAGGTCGATCTCCCGCCGGATGTC
>JAYVYM010000251.1:0-3603 GCA_043784245.1 Frankiales bacterium | reverse complement strand
GAGATCTCGGCGCGTGACCTCGGCCTGGTCGTCGGTCTGGCCCTGGTCCCCCCCGGCGTGTACGTCGTCGCGCATGTGCTGGCGTCCATCGTCCCGCTGCTGGTACGCAGGACGGCTCCGCTGAAGGTGCTGTTCAACAGCGGCCTGTTCCTGGCCGAGGCTGGTGCGGCTGTGGCCACCTACCGGCTGCTCAGGGGGGCGGCGCCGCCGACCTCGCTGCGCGGCGTCGTGGCCACGTACGGCGCGGTCGTCGTCGTCGACCTGCTGGGCAGCGCGGCCGTGGCCGCAGCCATCCGCCTGCACGCCGAACCGTCCGGGCAGGCCCCGGCCGCTGCTGTCCTGAGCCCGCGGGTCGCAGCGCTCGGCAGCGGACTCGTGGTGGCCTTGACCGGCGCGTCCGTCGCCCTTCTCGCCCTGGTCCTGCTGCTGGCAGCGCCCGGCGCGCTACCGCTGCTGGCCTTCCCGGTCGGCGCACTGTGCGTTGCCTACCGCAGCCACATCCGACTCACCGACGGCCACGACCGGCTCAAGGTGCTGTACGCCTTCACGCGTGCGTCCGGGACCGCGCTCGCCGATGACGACACCGCGCACGTCGTCCTCACACAGGCTCGTCAGCTGATGTCGGCGGAGACCTCCGAACTGCACCTCTTGCCGCGGGACGGGGCAGCCGGCCTGCATCTGCGCAGCAGCGGGGCCGGGGTGCAGGTGCTCACCTCCCAGCCCGCGCCCTGGTGGCAGCGAGCCCTGCGGGGCGAGCCGCTGCACCGACGACCGGGCGACCCTGGCCCAGGCCCGCAGGACGCCCTGGCAATGGCGCTGTACGAGGACGGTAATTCCGTCGGTGTCCTGGTGGTCGTCGATCGGATGGGCGACAGCGGGACTTTCGGCACGAACGACGCGCAGGTCTTCTCTGCTCTCGCCGGCACCGCCGGTGTGTCGCTGCACAACGCGGGGCTGGTCGCCCGGCTGCGCGCCGAGGCGGTCGTGCGAGAGCTCGAAGCCCGGCACGATCCACTGACCGGGCTGCTCAACCGGCGCGGCCTGGTCGAGACCGTCGAGTCCTGGTCTCCTGGCCCGCGGACGGCCCTGGTCCTCGAGCTCCGAGACGGCCAGGACGTCAACGACGCCCTCGGCCACGAGACGGGGGACGAGTTGCTGGTGGCCGTCGGTCGGTTGCTGGACGCCCTTCCGGACGGGGTCGTGGCCCGGCTCAACGGCGACGAGTTCGCCGTGGTGCTGCCCGGCTCCGACGTCGCGGCGTACCTCGGGCTCGCTCGCGCCCAGCTGGAAGCTGCGCCGGTGCGGGTACACCACCTGGACCTACCGATCGCCGTCACGGTGGGGAGCGCCGTCGCAGGCAGCGAGGAGCTGGCGCCCGGTCTGCTGCTGCGGCGCGCGCACCTGGCGAAGAACCGCGCCCGACGCCTCGGCGAGGCGTACGCCGGCTTCGAGCCTGTGGACGAAACCGCCAGCGGCGACCGGCTCGCTCTGGTGCGCGACCTGCGGCGGGCTCTGGAGGGGGGCGACCTCGAGGTCTGGTACCAGCCGCAGCTGGATCTGCGTACCGGCCGGGTCGGCTCCGTCGAGGCGCTCGTGCGGTGGACGCACGCGGTGCGCGGGCCGGTCTCCCCCGAGGTTTTCGTACCGCTGGCCGAGAGCTCGGGCCTGGTCGATGCGCTGACCGCCGTCGTGCTCCACAGCGCGCTTGCCCAGACCGTCCGCTGGCGGTCGGCTGGACTGATCGACTGCGTCGCGGTCAACCTGTCGGCGCGCAGCCTCACCCCCGCGCTTGCCGGCGTCCTGAACCAGGCGCTGCGCACCGCCGGGCTGCCGGCAAGCGCGCTGACCCTGGAGCTCACCGAGACCGCCCTGGTGACTGACGCGGTTCGCGCGGCGCAGGTGCTGCGTGAGCTCTCCGACCTCGGTGTCGCCCTGTCGCTGGACGACTTCGGGACCGGATACAGCTCGCTGTCCTATCTGCGTCAGCTGCCGCTGTCGGAGATCAAGGTCGACAAGTCGTTCGTCCTGGCGATGACGTCGGACCATGAGGACGCGGCGGTCGTGCGGGCGACCGTGGCGCTCGCGCACGACCTCGGGCTGCGGGTGGTGGCGGAGGGCGTCGAGGACGAAGCCAGCCTGCAGGCACTGCGCGGGCTCGGCTGCGATCTAGCGCAGGGCTATCACGTGGCGCGGCCGGCCCCGGCTGAGCGCACCACGGCCTGGCTGGACGAGCGGAGCGCGGCCCAGGGCCGGGCCGGGCAGCGCCCGCACATCCGGTCGGCGTGACGGTCAGCGCGTTGCAGCGCGGGTGAACCGCAGGTGCGACCGTGAGGGCGTCGGACCGCGCTGGTCCTGGTAGCGCGAGCCGTACACGCTGCTGCCGTACGGGTGCTCGCTCGGTGATGTCAGCGGCAGGACGCAGATCTGCCCGATCTTCATCCCGGGGTAGAGCTTGATGGGCAGGTTTGCGACGTTGCTGAGCTCCAGCGTGACGTGCCCGGAGAAGCCGGGATCGATGAACCCGGCCGTCGAGTGCGTCAGCAGGCCAAGCCGACCCAGGCTGCTCTTGCCCTCGAGCCGGCTCGCCAGGTCGTCACCCAGAGTGATGACCTCGAGCGTGGACCCGAGCACGAACTCACCCGGGTGCAGGATGAACGGCTCGTCCCCCTCCGGCTCCACCAGCTCGGTGAGGTCTTCCTGGGCCACTGCGGGGTCGATGTGGGTGTACCGGTGGTTGGCGAAGACGCGGAAGTAGCGATCCAGCCGTACGTCGATGCTGCTCGGCTGCACCATCGCTTCGTCGTACGGCGTGAGCCCCATTCGCCCGGAAGCGAGGGCGGCCTTGAGGTCCCGGTCGGAGAGCAGCACGTGGGGCAGGCTATCGGGCGCGGTAGTCTCAGCCCGCACGTGCGGGCGTAGTTCAGCGGCAGAACATCAGCTTCCCAAGCTGAGAACGCGAGTTCGATTCTCGTCGCCCGCTCTCCTGTTGCGGCTGGTCAGGAGCTGATTCTGCCAACCCGATAGCAACTCTGGACATCAAGTATGCCCGTCGCGTGCCCGATCGGCGGGCACGCCCTGCTCGACCAGGATGCCGCGGATCTTGCTTGTAGCCTCCGCCCGCGGTAGGTCTGTACGGGTCTGACCGCTTCGCGGAGCACTTCGCGCCCTCTGCAGGCGATCACCCGTCGGTCGTCGTTGCTGAGAGTCTGGCTTCACCGGGCAGACCTTCGGCGGCGTGGGTCATGATCGTCCTAGGAGCCGGTCGACATCGACCGGGAGCGGGTGGCTGGCTCGGGCAGCGGGCAGCGGGCATCAGGACGCGAGCTGCCAGGCCGGGTCTCACCGACCTGGTGTCGGGGGTTGCCGGGTGGTCTTGGTCGTCGTCCGGCCAGGAGGGCGAGCAGATCGACCGCGGCTGCGGCCGGGCGCTGGCCCTGCGCGGGCAGCAGCCCGCGCCCCACTCAACGTCATAGGGCTGTGTCAGGTTGATCTGGCCCCACTGTGCCCGGGGCGGATTCCAATCGTCGTTGCACACGACGGTTTCGGGGGCGCAACGGTACCTGCGCGCCAATCGGGTGGAGGTGTTCGACGACGCGAACCGTG
>JAYVYM010000250.1:0-8824 GCA_043784245.1 Frankiales bacterium | reverse complement strand
GCTGCTCGGGCTCGACTACCGCAAGGTGCTGCCGCTGGTCGACGACCAGGGCCGCGACTGGTGGGCGTGCACCGACCCGTACACCGGGCTGGCGACCCGGACCCGCCAGCCTGAGCGGCGGCTCGTCCTGCCGACGGGGCGGGGTGTCCTGGTCACCGCCTCCTACCTGCGGGGGGCCACCGGCGGCCTGGAGCGGCTCGTCGTGGCGCTGCGTGATGACCGCATCCGTGAGCGCAGCGACCGCAGCCGTGCCGACCTGGTCAGCACGGTCGCGCACGAGCTGCGTTCCCCGTTGACCAGCGTCAAGGGCTTCACCGCCACGCTGCTGGCCAAGTGGGACCGGTTCGACGACGAGCAGAAAAAGCTGATGCTCCGGACGGTCAACGCGGACGCCGACCGGGTGACCAGGCTGCTCACCGAGCTGCTCGACGTCAGCCGCATCGACGCCGGCCGGCTGGAGATGCGCAAGCAGGTCGTCGATGTGCCTGCAGCCGTGCGCCGGGCCGTCGCCGGTCGGGTCGCCGGTGGCGAGCCTGAGAGCCGCTTCGTCGTACGGGTTCCTGGCGAGCTGCCCGAGGTGTGGGCCGACCCCGACAAGATCGACCAGATCGTCGGCAACCTGGTGGAGAACGCGCTCAATCACGGCGCTGGCACCGTGACCATGACGGTCTCGCCGTGGCGCGATGGCATCGAGGTGATCGTCGCAGATGAGGGCGACGGGATTCCGGAGGAGACCGCAGCGAGGGTGTTCACCCGGTTCTGGCGCGGCAACCGGCGCGGCGGGACCGGCCTGGGGCTCTACATCGTCAAGGGCCTCGTCGAGGGTCACGGCGGCAGTGTGGAGGTGCGGCGCGCTCCCTCCGGGGGCGCGGCCTTCCGCTTCGTGTTGCCCCCCGGTACGCCCTCCTTCATGCAGTAGGGGCCTGCCCGGGCTGCCAGACTTGCCCCCGCCCCCGCGATCCTGGAGTTGCTCCGCGTGTCCGACCTGCTCACCCCCGACGCACTCGACCGTGCGCGCAGCGACGCGCTCGACCTGTTCGCCCGAGCGACCGATCTCGACGCGCTGGCCACCGCGCGGACCGCCGCCATCGGCGACCGCAGCCCGGTGGCGATGGCCCGCCGCAGCCTCGGGACGCTGCCCGGTCCCGACCGCGCTGAGCCGGGCCGCCGCGTCAACGCCGTCTCGCAGGCGCTCCAGGTCGCGTACGACGCCCGCCGTGACGCGCTCGAGCTCGAGCGCGACGAACGGGTGCTGCGCGAGGAGGCCGTCGACGTCACCGCGCTGCCGGGGCGGCTGCCGGTCGGCGCCCGGCACCCGCTGACGACTGTGCAGGAGCGGATCGTCGACGTCTTCGTGGCGATGGGCTGGGAGGTCGCCGAGGGGCCCGAGCTGGAGCACGAGTGGTTCAACTTCGATGCCCTCAACTTCGGCAAGGACCACCCGGCCCGCGAGATGCAGGACACCCTGTTCGTGGCGCCGGAGGGCAGCGGCCTGGTGCTGCGTACGCACACCAGCCCCGTGCAGATCCGCTCGCTGCTGACCCGCGACCTGCCCGTGTACGTCGTCTGCCCCGGCCGGGTCTACCGCGCCGACGCCCTGGACGCCACGCACTCACCGGTGTTCGCCCAGCTGGAGGGGCTCGCTGTCGACGAGGGGCTGACGATGGCGCACCTGCGCGGCACCCTCGACGCGTTCGCCACCGCGATGTTCGGCGCGGGGCTCGCGACCCGGCTCCGCCCGTCGTACTTCCCGTTCACCGAGCCCAGCGCCGAGCTCGACGTGCAGTGCTTCGCGTGCCGGGGGGCGTCCGCCGAGCCCGGCGGCGAGCCGTGCAGGGTCTGCTCCAGCGAGGGCTGGATCGAGGTCGGCGGCTGCGGCATGGTCAACCCCGCGGTGCTGCTGGCCTGCGGTGTCGACCCGGACCGCTACAGCGGGTTCGCCTTCGGGATGGGGCTGGAGCGCACCCTGATGTTCCGGCACGGCATCACCGACATCCGGGACTTCTACGAGGGTGACCAGCGGTTCACCCACGCCTTCGGCCTGGAGGCCTGAGATGCGCGTCCCGGTGTCCTGGCTGCGCGAGCTGGTCCCCGGCCTGGCCGCCCCCGCCGACGAGATCGCCACGGCGCTGGTGCGGGCCGGCCTGGAGGTCGAGCAGGTCCACCGGGTCGGCCACGACATCGCCGGTGTCGTCGTCGGGGCGGTGCTCGACGTCGAGGAGCTCGGCGGCTTCAAGAAGCCGATCCGTTACTGCCACGTGTCGGTCGGCGTGCGTGAGCACGAGGTCGTCTGCGGTGCCACGAACTTCTCGCCGGGCGACCGGGTGGCGTTCGCGCTGCCCGGTGCGGAGCTGCCCGGCGGCCGGATCGCGACGCGCTCGACGTACGGCCACACCTCCGACGGGATGATCTGCTCCGCCGCAGAGCTCGGCCTGTCCGGGGACCCCGACGGGATCCTGGTGCTGGACCGGGCGGCCGAGCTCGGCGCCGACGTGGTCGAGCTGCTCGGGCTGCGCGACGAGGTGCTCGACATCGCCGTCAACCCGGACCGCGGCTACGTGCTGTCGATGCGTGGCGTCGCCCGCGAGACCGCGACCGCGTACGGGCTGGCGCTGCGCGACCCGGCGCTGCTCGACGGGCCAGCCGTGGCCGGCGGGCATCCGGTACGTGTCGCCGACCCGGCCGGCTGCGACCGGTTCGTGGCCGCGACAGTCACCGGCTTCGACGCGGCAGCCCGGTCACCGGCCTGGCTGCAGCGCCGCCTGGTCCTGGCCGGGATGCGTTCCATCAGCCTGGCGGTCGACATCACCAACTACGTCATGCTCGAGATGGGCCAGCCGCTGCACGCCTACGACCGGGACCGGCTGACCGGCGCGATCGTCGTACGGCGGGCGGCGGCGCGGGAGCGGCTGACCACGCTGGACGGCGCGGACCGGGCGCTGGACCCCGACGACCTGGTCATCGCAGACGACTCCGGGGCGATCGGCATCGCCGGCGTGATGGGCGGCGCCTCGACCGAGGTGTCCGGCACCACGACGGAGCTGGTCGTGGAGGCCGCCCACTTCGCGCCGGTCGGCGTCGCGCGCAGCGCCCGGCGGCACCGCCTGCCCAGCGAGGCGAGCAAGCGCTTCGAGCGCGGCGTGGACAGCGCACTCGCTCCGGCCGCCGCGCAAGCCGCCGTCCGGCTGCTCGTCAGCCTCGGCGGGGCGAGCGCCGGCGGCGGCACCGACGTCGACACCCGAGGTCCCCAGCCGACCATCAGCTTGCCGCTGGGCCTGCCCGGGCGGGTCGCCGGGCGGCCGTACGACCCGCAGGTGGTCCGCGCCCGGCTCGTCGACGTCGGCTGTGCGGTCGACGCGGCCGACCCGGCCACCGTCACCCCGCCGACCTGGCGGCCCGACCTGCTGGCCCCGATCGACCTGGTCGAGGAGGTCGTCCGGCTGGAGGGCTACGACACGGTGCCGGTCGTGCTGCCCACCGCCCCGGCCGGCCGCGGGCTCACCGACGGGCAGCGGCTGCGGCGGGCCGCTTCCAGGGCGCTGGCGTCCGCCGGGCTGATCGAGGTCACCAGCCAGCCGTTCGTGGCCCCCGAGCGGCTTGCGCAGCTCGGCGTCGCGGCTACCTCGCCCCGGCTGCTCAACCCGCTGTCAGAGGCCGAGGCGCTGCTGCGCCCGGCGCTGCTGCCCGGCCTGGTGACCGCGGGGCTGCGCAACACCAGCCGCGGTCAGCCCGACGTCGCCCTGTACGAGATCGGGCAGGTCTTCCTCGGCGAGGGGTCGGTCGTCGTGGCGCCGCCCACGGACCACCGGCCCACGTCGGCGGAGCTGGCCGCCCTCGACGGCGCGCTGCCTGCCCAGCCCCGGCACGCCGGCGTCCTGCTGGCGGGCAGCCGGGTCGGTCGGCCGGTCGACTGGGCTGACGCCGTCGAGGCCCTGGTCGGCCTCGGCCGGGCGCTCGGCCTGGAGCTGCGGCCCCGGCCCGGCAGCGGGGGCGGCTGGCATCCGGGTCGCTGCGCGGAGTTGTGGCTGGGCGACCAGCCGGTCGGCCTGGCCGGCGAGCTGCACCCGCGGGTGGTCGCCGCGACCGGCCTGCCGGCTCGTACGGTCGCCGGCGAGGTTGACCTCGACGTCCTGATCGCGGCGGCGGCAGCCCGCCCGCCGGCCCCGGCGCCACTGGTGTCGCACTACCCGCCCGCAACGGTCGACGTCGCGCTCGTGGTCGACGCGGCGACTCCTGCGGCAGACGTCGCCGCGGCGCTGCGCGACGGCGCCGGGCCGCTGCTGGAGGGGCTGCGGCTGTTCGACGTCTTCACCGGGCCGCAGGTCGGCGCGGGCCGCCGGTCACTGGCCTTCGCCCTGCGGTTGCGGGCCCCGGATCGCACCCTGGCCGACTCCGACGTGCTGGGCGCCCGCGATGCGGCCGTTGCCGAGGCGGGCCGGCGCACCGGCGCCGTCCTGCGCGGCGCATGAGCAGCCCTGCCGGCCGCCGGACGGCACTGGTGACCGGTGGCGGCCGGGGGCTGGGCCGGGACATCACCCTCGCCCTGGTGCAGCACGGATGGGCGGTGGCCGTCACCGGCCGTGACCCGGCGAGCCTGGACGTCGTCGTCGCCGACGGCGCCGCGCTCGCGCTTCCCGGTGATGCCACCGACCGCCGGGCCGTCCAGGAGGCCGTGCTGCTCGCCGAGGCCGAGCTCGGCCCGCTCGATCTGCTGGTCGCCAACGCCGGCCGATTCGCCACCGGCGGTCTGCTGTGGGAGATCGACCCGGACGAGTGGTGGCGTGACGTCGAGGTCAACCTGCGCGGCGTACAGCTCGCGCTGTGGGCGGCCCTGCCCGGCATGGTCGCCCGGGGCGCCGGTCGGGTGGTGGCCCTGGGCAGCGGCTTCGGCAACACCGCCAGCCCGCACGGCTCTGGCTACGGCGTCGGCAAGACCGCGGTGCACCGGCTGGTCGAGTCGGTCGCCGCCGAGCTCGCCGGCACCGGTGTCGTCGCCCTGTCGGTCAGCCCCGGGCGGGTCCGTACCGACATGAGCACCGACTTCCCGACCGGCTTCACCAGCGCGCACCCGGAGTACCTACAACCGCCGGCCGAGGGCTGGGCACCAGCCGAGGCTGTCGCAGGGCTGGTCGTGCGGATCGGCGACGGCGAGCTGGACGCGCTGTCCGGTCGCTTCGTGCGGCCGGCGACGCGGGTGCCGGTCGCGCCGGGCTCCGACGCAGGCACGCTGCGGCTCGTCCCCTACGAGTAGTCATGCATTGGCATGTATGATCGTCCGCATGGGGATGACAGCGGCGGTCGCAGGTGCCAGCGGGTACACCGGCGGCGAGCTGCTGCGCCTGCTGCTGGGCCACCCCGGGCTGTCCGTCGGACCGCTCGCCGCAGGTGCCGGCGCCGGGCAACCGGTGACCGATCTGCACCCGCAGCTCCCGCAGCTGGCCGGCCGCAGCTTCGTCGAGACCGACGCCGCGGCGCTGGGCGAGGCAGACGTGGTCTTCCTCGCCCTGCCGCACGGCCAGTCGGCCGCGCTGGCGGCGGCGCTGCCCGAGGGACTGCCGGTCATCGACCTCGGCGCCGACCACCGGCTGGCCAGCGGCGTCGACTGGGAGCGGTACTACGGCACCCCGTACGCCGCTAGCTGGCCGTACGGGTTGCCTGAGCTGTTCCGCGAGGAGCTCGCCGGCGCGACCCGGATCGCCGGGCCGGGCTGCAACGCGACCGCGATGACGCTGGCCCTCGGACCGCTGCTCGCGGCCGGCCTCGTCGAGCCGCTCGACCTGGTCACGCAGACCGCCAGCGGCACCAGCGGCGCGGGCCGGGCCGCGAACGCCGCACTGCTCGGCAGCGAGGTGATGGGTGACGCCGCCGCCTACTCGGTGGCGAGCCACCGGCACACTCCCGAGGTGCGGCAGAGCCTGCGGCTGCTCGCGGGCACCGAGGTGACGCTGACCTACACCGCGACGCTCGCCCCGATGCCCCGGGGGATCCTGGCCACCTGCACCGCCCGCACCACTGCGACCGCCGACGCCCTGCGCGACGCGCTGCGCGCGCAGTACGACGGCGAGCCGTTCGTCCACGTCCTGCCGGCAGGGCGCTGGCCGCACACCGCCGCGACCGCGGGCTCGAACGCTTGCCAGCTGCAGGTCGCGGTCGACACCGACAGCGGCCGGGCCGTCGTCGTCGCCGCCCTGGACAATCTCGGCAAGGGCGCCGCCGGGCAGGCCGTCCAGTGCGCCAACCTCGCGCTCGGCCTGGACGAGACCGCCGGCCTGTCCGCCAGCGGGGTCGCCCCGTGATGCCCGCTGGCGCGCCGAAGACAGCCCAGGCCGGGGGCGTGACCGCGCCGATGGGATTCCGGGCCGCAGGCGTGACCGCGGGCCTCAAGGCCAGCGGCACTCCCGACCTCGCGCTGGTCGTGAACGACGGCCCGCTGACCGCCGCCGCCGGGGTCTTCACCGCCAACCGGGTCAAGGCCGCCCCCGTGCTCTGGAGCCAGCAGGTCCTGGCGGGCGGCGCCCTCGAAGCCGTCCTCCTCAACTCCGGGGGGGCCAACGCCTGCACCGGCCCCGACGGCTTCGCCGACACCCACCGAACCGCCGAAGCCGTCGCCGCAGCCCTTGGCACCGGCGCCGCGCGGGTCGCGGTCTGCTCGACGGGGCTGATCGGCGTACGGCTGCCGATGGACCGGCTGCTGCCGGGCATCACCCTTGCGGCGGCCGCTCTGGACACCGGCGGCGGCAGTGCCGCCGCGGAGGCCATCCGCACCACGGACACCGTTGCCAAGACTGCGGTCGTGTTCGGTGAAGGTTCCATTCCCGGCGACGGCTGGTGCGCGGGCGGGATGGCCAAGGGCGCGGCGATGCTCGCCCCGTCGCTGGCGACCATGCTGGCAGTCGTGACCACCGACGCCGTCGCCGACAGCGCGACCCTGGACGCCGTGCTGCGCATCGCGACGCGCGCCAGCTTCGACCGGGTCGACACCGACGGCTGCATGTCCACCAACGACACCGTGCTGCTGCTGGCCAGCGGCGCGAGCGGCCGGCGGCCGGCTGTCGAGGAGCTGACCGCTGTCGTCACCGCCGTGTGCACCGACCTCGCGCGGCAGCTGGTCGCCGACGCCGAGGGCGCGTCGAAGGACATCTCCGTGCAGGTCGTCGGCGCCGCGAGCGAGAATGACGCGCTCGAGGCCGCCAGGGCGGTCGGCCGCAGCAACCTGCTCAAGTGCGCGCTGTCGGGCAACGACCCCAACTGGGGCCGGGTGCTGGCCGCCGTCGGCACCACCTCGGCGGCTTTTGAGCCCGACCAGCTCGACGTCGCCATCAACGACGTGCAGGTGTGCCGGGGCGGTGCGACGGGCGACGACCGGGATCTGGTCGACCTCACCGGTCGCGAGGTGCGCATCGTCGTCGACCTGCACGCCGGCGCCGTCTCGACCACCATCTGGACCAGCGACCTCACCGCGGCGTACGTCCATGAGAACTCGGCGTACTCCACATGAGCAGCGCGCGCGGGCATGCCGCCCTGCCCAAGGCCGCGGCCCTCGTCGAGGCGCTGCCGTGGCTCAAGGCGTTCTCTGGCCGCACCATCGTGGTGAAGTACGGCGGCAACGCGATGACCAGCCCGGAGCTGCAGCGTGCCTTCGCCGAGGACGTGGTGTTCCTGCGCTACGCCGGTGTCCAGGTCGTCGTGGTGCACGGCGGCGGCCCGCAGATCACCGCGCACCTGGACCGGCTCGGCCTCGACAGCGAGTTCCGCGGCGGCCTGCGGGTCACCGACGCCGACACGATGCAGGTGGTCCGGATGGTGCTGGTCGGGCAGGTCAACAGCGATGTCGTCGGGCTGATCAACGCGCACGGGCCGTTCGCCGTCGGGTTGTCCGGCGAGGACGCCCAGCTGCTGACGGCCGAGCGGCGCGACGCCGTCGTCGACGGCGAGCCGGTCGACGTCGGGCTGGTCGGCGAAGTCGTCCAGGTGCAGCCACAGATTCTCCGGGCGCTGCTCGCCGAGGGCAAGGTCCCGGTCGTCGCAACCGTCGCTCGCGGCCTGGACGGCGAGGTCTACAACGTCAACGCCGACACCGCCGCGGCCGCCGTCGCCGTCGCCGTCGACGCCGAGAAGCTGGTGGTGCTGACCGATGTCGAGGGGCTGTACGCCGACTGGGACCCGACGACCAGCGCCGGCGAGGTGATCAGCGAGATCACCGATGACGCGCTCGCCGAGCTGCTGCCGACCCTGTCCAGCGGAATGGTGCCGAAGATGGAGGCCTGCCTGCGGGCGGTGCGCGGCGGCGTGCCGCGGGCCCACGTCCTGGACGGCCGGGTCGCGCACAGCCTGCTGCTCGAGCTGTTCACCGACGAGGGCGTCGGCACGATGGTCGTACCGGCATGAGCCGCACCACCGACTGGCAGGCCCGGTGGGACGCCGCCCTGATGGCCAACTACGGCACGCCGACCGTCGTGCTGGCCCGCGGCGAGGGCGCCACCGTCTGGGATGTCGACGGCCGCGAGTACCTCGACCTGTACGCCGGGATCGCCGTCAATGTGCTCGGCCACGCCCACCCCGCCGTCCGTGAGGCCGTCGACCGGCAGCTCGCCGTCCTCGGCCACGTGAGCAACCTCGTCGCGACCGGGCCGGTCGTGCTGCTCGCGGAGCGGCTCAAGGCGCTCACCGGCGCCGACCGGGTGCTGTTCACCAACTCCGGCGCGGAGGCCAACGAGGCAGCCATGAAGATTGCCCGGCGGCTGCGGCCCGGCGGCGGCTTCGTCGCCTGCGAGGGCGCCTTCCACGGCCGGACGATGGGGGCGCTGGCCATCACCGGCCAGCC
>JAYVYM010000249.1:0-2516 GCA_043784245.1 Frankiales bacterium | reverse complement strand
GTCCGGGCCGGCACCGACCTGTTCGGAGCGAGCCTCGGTGGCGACACCTCCGGCTTTGGTGGGCTCGTCCCGCGAGCGGTGGCAAAGCTGTCGACCCCCCGCCCGTACGGCGGCTGGTTCGACGAGGCCACCGACGCCCTCGAGGCGGCCTGGCCGGGCTTCGGCGACAACGTCCTGCGGGTCGTCGTCGACCGCGGCGAGCTCACGCTCCACGTCAAGCCGACTGCGGTCCTGGAGATCGCCGAGGTCCTGCGGGACGAGCCCAACCTTCGCTTCGAGCTGCTGTCGTCGGTCTCCGGCGTCGACTACCTGGACCAGGCAGCGCGCCTGCACGCGGTCTACCACTACACCTCAATGACCTACCGCCGTCGGCTGCGCGTCGAGGCAGCGGTCACTGCCGAGGACCCGCACCTGCCGTCGGTGTGCTCGGTCTACCCGACCGCTGACTTCCAGGAGCGCGAGGCCTGGGACATGTTCGGGATCATCTTCGACGGTCACCCGGGCCTGACCAGGATCCTCATGCCCGACGACTGGGACGGCCACCCGCAGCGCAAGGACTACCCGCTCGGCGGCATCCCCGTGGAGTACAAGGGTGCGAGCATCCCGCCGCCAGACGAGAGGAGGGCCTACGCATGAGGACGCGCATGTGCACGCGAGGCACCGCAGCATGACCACCTCCGACCTGTACGCAGGCACCCGCGAGACCACCGAGGGCACCGTCTACACCGTCACCGGTGGGGACTGGGACTCCGTCGTCGAGGGCGCCAGCAACGACCAGCGCATGGTCATCAACATGGGCCCGCAGCACCCGTCGACGCACGGTGTGCTCCGGCTCGTCCTCGAGCTCGAGGGGGAGACGGTCACCAGCGCGCGCACGGTGATCGGCTACCTGCACACCGGCATCGAGAAGAGCATGGAGTATCGCAACTGGACCCAGGGCGTGACCTTCGTGACGCGGATGGACTACCTCTCGCCGATCTTCAACGAGACGGCGTACTGCCTCGCGGTGGAGAAGCTGCTAGGCATCGAGCCGCCGCCGCGCGCCACCACGATCCGGGTGCTCTGCATGGAGCTTAACCGGATCGCCTCACACCTGGTGTGGCTGGCGACGGGCGGCATGGAGCTCGGCGCGCTGAGTGCGATGATCTTCGGCTTCCGCGAGCGTGAGCTCTGCCTCGACGTCCTCGAGATGATCACCGGCCTGCGCATGAACCACGCCTTCGTCCGCCCTGGTGGCGTGGCGCAGGACCTCCCGCCCGGCGCCATCGAGAAGGTCCGCGAGCTGCTCAAGGCGCTCGAGGAGCGCCTACCCGACACCGAGAAGCTCCTGACCGGGCAGCCGATCTGGCAGCAGCGCCTGCAGAACGTCGCCTACCTCGACGTACAGGGCTGCCTGGCGCTCGGTATCACCGGCCCCATCCTGCGCTCGGCCGGCCTCGCGTGGGACCTGCGCAAGACCCAGCCGTACTGCGGCTACGAGACCTACGACTTCGAGGTCCCGACCCAGACGACAGCAGACGGCTACGGCCGGTACCTGGTGCGGCTGGCCGAGATGAAGGAGTCGATGAAGATCGTCGAGCAGGCCGTGGACCGCGTGCAGACGCAGCCCGGACCCGTCATGGTCGAGGACAAGAAGATTGCCTGGCCCGCGCAGCTCGCGCTGGGCAGCGACGGCCTGGGCAACTCCCTGGACTACGTGAAGAAGATCATGGGCACGTCTATGGAGGCCTTGATCCACCACTTCAAGCTCGTCACCGAGGGCTTCCGCGTCCCGGCCGGACAGGTCTACGTGTCCATCGAGTCGCCTCGCGGCGAGCTCGGCGTGCACGCGGTCAGCGACGGCGGCACACGGCCCTTCCGCGTCCACGTACGCGACGCGAGCTTTGTCAACCTGCAGGCAACGGCCGCCATGTGCGAGGGGTCCCTTATCGCAGACTCCATCGCCGCAGTGGCCTCGATCGACCCCGTGATGGGTGGAGTGGACAGGTAGTGGCAGACACCTCCAGCCCGGTGGTCCTGGGTCTTCCCGAGACCACCGTGGTCCCGGACGGCATCCCGGCCCTGACCGAGCAGACCCGCGCCGAGGTGCGCGAGATCATCGCCCGCTACCCGCGGTCGCGGTCGGCGCTGCTACCGATGCTGCACCTCGTGCAGTCCGTGCAGGGCTACGTCTCCCCCGCCGGCATCGCGCTGTGCGCTGAGGAGCTCGACCTCACCAAGGCCGAGGTGGCTGCGGTGGCGACGTTCTACACGATGTACCGGCGTAAGCCGGCCGGCACCTACCACGTCGGGGTGTGCACCAACACGCTGTGCGCGGTGCTCGGCGGCGACGCGATCTTCGCGACGCTCAAGGGGCACACCGGCCTGACGCACAACGAGACCAGCGCCGACGGCACGATCAGCCTCGAGCATCTCGAGTGCAACGCCGCGTGCGACTACGCGCCGGTGATGATGGTCAACTGGGAGTTCTACGACAACCAGACGCCGCAGTCCGCGCGCGCCCTTGTCGACGCCCT
>JAYVYM010000248.1:0-12692 GCA_043784245.1 Frankiales bacterium | reverse complement strand
GGGCCAGCGCCAGCGGCTCGTCGGCAACACACAGCTCATTGGCGGGCACGGGCCCCGGCAGCAGCAGCGTCGCCTCGCGTAGTGCGGCGGACAGGCCGGGGTCGTCGGGGTCGACGGGGTCGCGAACCAGCACCCCGTCCGGGTCATCTCGCAACCGCTCCAGCCGCCGGAGGCGGGCGGCCGGCCACGCGTCGTCGACAACCAGCGGTGGCCCGGTCAGCGGCTTGGGAGCGGGCGTGGTCCGGTAGGGCGCCATGACGGGAAACGGCCGGACGACCTGGCGGAGCAGCGGCGTCGGCACGCGTTCAAGCGTGTCATGGACGGTGTGTGGCGCGACGGGCACCGGCCTGCACGAGGCTGCCACGGACGGCTCGCGGCGCAGCCGGACCCGCACGTAGGGTCGGCGAGTGTCCCACGCCACCTTGCCCCCACCTCCCGAGCCCGGCGAGAAGTTGGCGCTGCACGCCGACGAGGCGGTCCTCGCCGAGGCGGCGGCCGCGGTGGAGGAGGTCGCGGGCGCCCTTGACCTCACCCCGCTGGACAACCCGCGCCGGCTGCTGCTGGTGCATGCCCACCCGGACGACGAGACCATCGGCACCGGGGCCACGATGGCCAAGCACGCAGCGCAGGGTGATCTGGTGACGCTGATCACCTGCACGCTCGGGGAAGAGGGCGAGGTGCTGGTGCCCGAGCTGGCCGATCTGGCCAGCGATCGCGGTGACGGCCTCGGTCAGCACCGCGTCGGCGAGCTCGCCGCCGCCATGGAGGCGCTGCGCGTCAAGGACCACCGCTTCCTCGGCGGCCCCGGCCGCTGGCGCGACAGCGGGATGCTGGGCACCCCGCAGAACGACCGGCCCGACACCTTCTGGCAGGCCGACCTCGGGGAGGCAACCCGCCAGCTGGTCGCCGTCGTCCGGGAGGTGCGCCCGCAGGTCGTCGTGACGTACGACGAGAAGGGCGGCTACGGCCACCCGGACCACATCCAGGCGCACCGCGTCACCATCGCGGCCTTCGACGCGGCAGCTGATGCGTCGTACGCGCCGGAGCTCGGCGAGCCGTGGCAGGCAGCGAAGCTGTACTGGACGGCGGTGCCCAAAAGCGTGCTGCAGCAGGGCATCGACATGATGAAGGAGGCCGGCGACACGAGCTTCTTCGGCGTCGACTCCGCGGACGACCTGCCCTTCGGCAACCCGGACTCCGAGATCACCACCGAGGTCGACGCCCGCGAGCAGCTCGAGGCAAAGGTTGCCGCGATGCGGGCCCACCGTACGCAGATCGCGGTGGACGGCCCGTTCTTCGCCCTGTCGAACAACGTCGGCCAGCGCGCCTTCGGCATCGAGCACTTCATCCTGGCTCGCGGCGAGCGTGGACCGGCAACCGGCCCGCTGGGCCGCGAGGACGACCTGTTCGGGGGCCTCGCGTAGGACTTGATGGGCTATCCGGGTGAACCTTCGGCCACGGCCGGTAACCCAGGGTGAGTGCCTGCATGCTCGGTGACAGCGCTGCCGGGGGGTCCGCCCCGGTAGCCGAGCCGAGGAGGCCCCCGTGCCCGACCCGACCCGCCCTGCTGCCACCGGTATCGACCGCCTGACCGGTGCGGGAGGCAGCCTGATCGCGCTGCGCGACGCCGATGTCGGCACCTCCCGCGAGCGGCTGCGGCGTCACCGCTTCGTCAAGCTGACGATCCTGGTCTGGGCGCTCGGCGGCCTGGCCTGGCTGCGCGCGCTGACCGCCGGCCCGCAGGCGGCCTTCCTGCCACTGCCGCACATCGACCCGTTCCTGCTGACGATCGTGGTGTTCTTCGGTCTGCTGCTGGCGCTCGGCGTGGGCCAGCAGGTGCTCTCGGGCCGGTCGCCGCACGTGACCTACCGCCCGGAGCAGATCGACATCTCGCTGGCCGACGTCGTCGGCATCGACGGGGTCAAGGACGACGTCATCCGCTCGCTCAACCTGTTCCTGGCGCACCGCACCTTCAGCAGCGAGATGGGTGGTACGCCCCGCCGGGGCCTGCTGTTCGAAGGCGCACCGGGCACCGGCAAGACGCACCTGGCCCGCGCGATGGCCAAGGAGGCGGGGGTGCCGTTCCTGTTCGTGAGCGCGACCAGCTTCCAGAGCATGTGGTACGGCGCGACCGCCAAGAAGATCCGGTCGTACTTCAAGGCGCTGCGCAAAGCCGCCCGCAAGGAGGGCGGTGCCATCGGTTTCATGGAGGAGATCGACGCGATCGCGATGTCGCGCGGCGGCATCTCGGCGGCGACTCCGCTGGCGGTGTCCGGTTGCTACGGGATGGCGTCGCTGCCCGCGACCTTTGCCACCGTACGCACGAACTTCACCAGCGAAGGCACCGGCGGCGTCGTGAACGAGCTGCTGGTGCAGATGCAGAGCTTCGATGCGCTGACCGGCTGGCAGCGCCTCGCGGGCTGGTTCGTCGACCGCGCCAACCTGCTGCTGCCGCACAACCGGCAGCTGCGCCGGCCCTCGCTGCTGCCGGCCAACGTGCTGCTGATCGCCGCGACCAACCGCGCTGACAGCCTGGACCCGGCCCTGCTGCGGCCCGGCCGGTTCGACCGCCGGTTGACCTTCGAGCTACCCGCCAAGAGCGGCCGCCGCGCTCTGGTGGACCACTTCCTGGCTGCGAAGTCGCACGATGCCGAGCTGGACGACGACAAGCGCCGCGACGCCCTCGCCGCCGTCACCCAGGGCTACAGCCCGGTCATGATCGAGCACCTGCTGGACGAGGCGCTGGTGAGCGCGGTCCGCCGTGGCTCGCGCGAGATGACCTGGCACGACGTCGAGACCGCGCGCCTCGTCGAGCAGGTCGGCGCCGGCGCGCCCGTCGAGTACACCGCGCACGAGCGGCGCCTGATCGCGACCCACGAGGCCGGCCACGCGACGCTCGCCTGGCTCACCGCCCCGCAGCGCCGGCTGGAAGTCCTGACGATCATCAAGCGCCGCGGCGCGCTCGGGATGCTCGCGCACGGTGACCGTGAGGACGTCTTCACCCGCTCGAAGACCGAGCTGCTGGCGCTCATCCAGATCGCGATGGGCGGCCAGTGCGCCGAGGAGCTGTTCTTCGGCGACGTCTCGACCGGTCCCGGCGGCGACCTGCTGTACGCGACGAACTGCGCCGCCGAGATGGTCGGCGCACACGGGATGGACGGCAGCCTGGTCTCGTACCTGGCCGTGCAGAACAGCTCGTTCACCGACACCAACATCGTTGGACGGGTGCTCGCCGACGAGCGTGGGCGCGAACGTGTGGAGGCTCTGCTGCAGGCGCAGAAGGCCACGGCCCTGACCCTGTTGCAGACCCACCGGCACCTGGTCGAGGCGCTGCGCGACGCGCTGCTGGATCGTGAGGAGCTGATCGGCCACGAGATCACCGACGTCCTCGAAACGGCGTCGGCGCGGGTGCTCGACCTGACAGACGGCGCTGTCGTCAGCTCCGTCGACTGAGGGTCACGCCTATCGCGCCGGCGGCTCGCTGCGGCTGAGCCCTCGCGTGGCAGGCTTCCCGGGTGCACCGGCAGCGCCTGACCCGCGGGGCGTCGTACGCCCTGGTGCTCGTGCTCACCGTCGAGCTCGCGGTGTGGGGAGCTTTCTTCGTGCCGCTGCGGATCGCCGGCGTGCCGGTGCCCGTCGGCCTGCTGCTCGCGCTGACCAACGCGCCGTTGTGCCGGGCCGGCGCAGAGGTCCTCGGGCGACGCGCCGGTGGGGTGGTGCCAATGCTGCTGTGGGGGGTTGTCGCGGTGATGCTTGCCACCCAGCGCCGCGAGGGCGACCTCGTGGTGACCAACAGCCTGCTGGGGCTCGGTTTCCTGCTGCTCGGGCTGCTCGCCGCGGCCTTCGCGGTTGGCTCCTGGCGCCCGTCCGCGAGGCAGGGCCCGACCCGTGCGACCTCCGACCGGTGAGCGGGTCCCGCCGACGACGGATGGGCAGGGCCGCTGGGCGCCGGTTACGATGAGCCGTGACGATGACGCTCGACGCGCTGGCGTACCGGCGCGTGGTGGGGCGGTTCGCGACCGGCGTGACCGTCGTCACGACCGTGTCGCCGGACGGCGAGTGGCACGCGCTGACCTGCAACTCCTTCACCTCGGTCTCACTCGAGCCGGTGCTCGTGCTGTTCTGCGCCGAGAAGATCGCGCGCTTCCACGACGCCGTGCTGGAGACCGGCACTTGGGCCGTGTCCGTGCTCTCGACGGAGCACGAACGTGCGTCGCGGCACTTCGCGAGGCGTGGCCGCGCGCTTGACGAGCAGTTTGCGCAGGTTCCGACGGTTCCGGGGCCGCTGACCGGCGCACCGGTGCTGCATGGGGCCCTCGCCGCGCTGGAGTGCCGCACCGTGGCGCTGACCGACGCCGGCGACCACACCGTCGTGATGGGCGAGGTGCTCGGCGCGGCGCTCCCCGACCCCGACGCCGCCCCACTGCTCTACTTCGAGGGCGCATACCGGACGGTCGGCCCGACCGCCTGACGCCACCTCGCCGTGGTCGTCCGCTCGTGGGTCTGCCAGGTCAGGCGGTGGTCCACTCCTGGCCGGCGGGGGTGTCCTTGACGGTGACACCAAGGGCCGCGAGCTCGTCGCGGAGCCGGTCGGAGGCGGCGAAGTCCTTGGCCGTACGGGCGCTCGCGCGGGCGTCGAGCAGGTCCTGCCCGCCGGCCGGCAGGGCGGCGACCGGGCGCGGCTGGCCGACCAGGCGGGCCAGGTCGAGCCCGAGCAGCCGGTCGGCCCAGGCAAAGGTCTCGAACTTCGCCCCGTCGGGGGCGCCGGACTTCTCCAGCCGCCGCAGCACCTGCAGCGCCCGAGGAGAGTCGAGGTCGTCGTCGAAGGCCCCCAGCAGCTCGTCGTGCGCCGTCCGGTCGATGGCCGCAGAGGGCTGCTCCGCCCAGTCGGCCACCAGCGCACGCCACCTCGACAGGGTGGACGCCGCCGCGGCGATCGCCTCCCACGACAGGTTGGCCTGCTGGCGGTAGCGCGAGGACAGGAAGGCCAGCCGCAGGGCCAGCGGGTCATAGCCGCGCTCGACGACGTCTGAGATCAGCACCACGTTGCCGGTCGACTTCGCCATCTTGCGGCCCTCGAACAGCAGGTGCTCGCCGTGCACCCAGTGCCGGACGACCTCGTGCCCGACCGCGCTGTCGCTCTGCGCCCGCTCGTCCTCGTGGTGCGGGAAGCGCAGGTCGATGCCCCCGGTGTGCACGTCGATCGCGTCGCCGAGCAGGTCCAGCGACATCGCCGAGCACTCGACGTGCCAACCGGGGAACCCGAAGCCCCACGGCGAGTCCCACGTCATCTCGCGGGCCTCGCTGGCGCGCTTCCACAGTGCCCAGTCGGCGTGGAACCGCTTACCGGTGGCCGTCGACTCACCGGTCGCCCCGTGGCCGGCCCGCAGCTGGTCCAGCCGGTTGCCGCTGATGGCGCCGTACGTGTCGAAGGATTGGGCGTCGAAGTACACCGTGCCGTCGTCGCCGGTGTAGGCCTTGCCGTCGGCGACCAGGCGGCCGATCAGCTCGATCATCAGCTCGATGCACTCCGACGCGCGGGGGTAGCTGTCGGCCGGGTGCACGTTGAGGGCGGCCAGATCGCGGTGGAAGGCCTCCTCGTAGAAGCGCGCGACCGCGAACGGCGAGCGGTCCTCGAGCTTGGCCTGTGCGAGCAGCTTGTCCTCGCCGGCGTCGTCGATGCCCGCGTCGTCCTGCAGGTGCCCGACGTCGGTGATGTTCTGCACCAGCCGGACCCGCAGGCCGTGCTGTTCGGCGGTCCGGCGGATCAGGTCGGTGAGCAGGAACGTCCGGAGGTTGCCGACGTGGGCGTAGCGGTAGACGGTCGGGCCGCAGGCGTACACCCTCAGCAGCCCAGGCGTCCCGGGCTCGATCGTCTCGACGCGGCGGGTACGGGTGTCCATGAGGCGCAGCACCACGGGGAGACTACGGGCCCGCTACGCGGCGGGTTCAGTTCAGCCGCGCCCGGGCCAGCCGCGCCGCACCCAGAGCCTGACCGGCCGCGACCGGGTCGGCGCCCTCGACCACCTGCGCGTACGCCTCCAGCTCGGCCGCGCCGCCGAGATGGTTCCCCAGGCGCACCAGCAGCTCGCCGCGCTCGCGCCGCAGGCCGACGGGGTGCCGTGGCAGCAGCAGGGACAGCTCGACGGCCCACAGCCGGGTACGGGCACTTTCCAGGGCCCGGTCCTGGCGGGCCGCGAGGGCGCGCACGTTCGTGAGCAGCCGGAGCAGCAGGTCCAGTGGGTCAGCCGGCTCGAGGTCTTCGGGCCGCAGCGGCGCACCGGTCGCCGCCCGCACCAGCGCGGCCAGCGCCGGCAGGTCGAGGATCTCCCCGCCGGCGAACGGGTCGGCGTACACGAGGCTGTCGGTACCGATCGCCACGACGACGTGCCCGGGCAGCGCGACCGGCGTGGCGGCGACGCCGAGGCGCCTGGCGACCTCGACCCACAGCACCGACATCGTCAGGGGCAGGCCCCGTCGGCGGCGCAGGACCTCGTGCAGCAGCGAGGAGCGGACGTCCGCGTAATCGCGGGCACTGCCCAGGTAGCCGAGCAGCCCGACCTGCAGCCCGAGCGCGGCCTCCCGAGGGGAGCAGCCGGGCGGCACGTGCGGCCGTACGGCAGCCGCCAGCGCGTCGAGGGCGCCGAGGGCGGCGTCGACGTCGAGGTCGCGGTCGACCTCGCCGCCGACCAGCAGGCAGGCCAGCCCCAGGTCGACCGGCTCGGCCCGGACGACCTGGCCGAAGCGCTGCCTCGAGCTCACCGGGCGGTGGGCGGGTCCGGGACCCGCTTCGCAGCGACCAGGGAGGCCTCGGCGACCTCGACGATCTCACCGCTGCGGGTGCGGACCGCGACGACGCCGCCGGACCACCACTGCAGGTACCCCAGGACATCGCTCAACCGCCCGTCCGGCAGTCGGCGGCGCAGCACCACGCGGCCGCCCACGTCGGCGGGCCCGGCGCTCATCGCGTAGCGCACCCCCGGTGGGCGTTCGGTGTCCACGTCGGCCACAATAGGACCGACCGGAAAGACGATGCGGACAAGAGAGGACCCCGACGTGACGTACGTCATCGCTGAGCCGTGCGTGGACCTCAAGGACAAGGCCTGCATCGAGGAGTGCCCTGTCGACTGCATCTACGAGGGCAAGCGCTCGCTCTACATCCACCCCGACGAGTGCGTCGACTGCGGCGCGTGTGAGCCCGTCTGCCCTGTCGAGGCGATCTTCTACGAGGACGACACTCCCGCGCAGTGGAAGGACTACTACCGGGCCAACGTCGACTTCTTCACCGAGACGACGTCGATCGGCAGCCCCGGCGGCGCGAGCAAGGTGGGTCCCGTCGACCTGGACCACCCGGTGATCATGGCCGTCCCGCTCGGCAAGAACACCGAGGGCCTCTGACCGTGCGGCCCGGCTGGGCGGCCCGCGCCGCCCTGCCGGACTTCCCGTGGGACCGCCTGGCGCCCTACGGTGAGACGGCCCGTGCGCACCCCGGCGGCATCGTCGACCTGTCGATCGGCACGCCCGTCGACCCGACCCCGCGACTCGTCCAGGATGCGCTGCGCGCCGCCGCCGACGCCCCGGGTTACCCCCTCACGGTCGGGACGCCCGCCCTGCGGGAGGCGCTGGTGGCGTGGTCGCGCAGGCGGCTCGGCGCGGATGTCGACACGCGGCACGTGCTGCCGAGCATCGGGAGCAAGGAGCTCGTCGCGCTGCTGCCGTCGTTGCTCGGGCTCGAGCCGGGCAGCGAGGTGCTCATCCCGCGGCTGGCCTACCCGACGTACGACGCGGGTGCCCGACTGGCGGGGTGTGTGCCGGTGCCGACCGAGGACCCGACGACGCATGACCCCTCAGGCGTCTCGCTGCTGTGGCTCAACTCGCCGTCCAACCCGACCGGCGAGGTGCTCGCACCCGCTCGGCTGCGCGCGGCGGTCGAGTGGGGGCGGGCCAACGACGTGCTGGTGGCCAGCGACGAGTGCTACCTCGAGCTGGGTTGGGACGCCGAGCCGGTCAGCATCCTGCACCCGACGGTGTCGCAGGGGTCGACCGACGGCCTGCTCGCGCTGCACTCGCTGTCCAAGCGCAGCAACCTGGCCGGCTACCGGGCAGGTTTTGCCGTCGGAGATGTCATGGCAGTCGCGGCGATCGTCGAGGCGCGCAAGCACATCGGGTTGCTCAGCCCGGCGCCGGTGCAGGCAGCGACAGTCGCAGCGCTCGCCGACGACGAGCACGTCGCCGTCCAGAAGGCGCGGTATGCCGCCCGCCGCGACGCCCTGCTGCCTGCGGTGCGGGCAGCCGGCTTCACGGTCGAGCACTCCGCCGCCGGGCTGTACCTGTGGCTCACCCGTGACGAGCCCTGCTGGGTCACCGTCGCAGCCCTGGCGGCCGTCGGCGTGCTGGTGGCGCCGGGCGTGTTCTACGGCGAGGACGGCGCCCGGCACGTGCGGATGGCCCTCACCGCTACCGACGAGCGGGTCGCTGCGGCCGTGGAGCGCCTGGTCGACCTGTGACCGTGGCGCCCCAGGCAGTCGGGACCCGAACGGCCTGGCTGACGCCAAATGTCCGTACGCTGTCGGGAGTCTCTTTCCTGCAGGACGCCGCCAGCGAGCTGCTGTACCCGGTGCTGCCGCTGTTCCTGACCGGCGTGCTCGGTGCGCCGGTCGCGGTCGTCGGTGCCGTCGAGGGGGTGGCCGAGGGCGTCGCCGCGGTCACCAAGCTCATCGCCGGGCGGCTCGCCGACGGCCGAGCGAAGCGCCCACTGATCGCCCTCGGGTACGGCCTGGCAGCCCTGGGCAAGGTGCTGGTCGCGGTCGCTGGTGCCTGGCCGGTCGTGCTGGCCGGACGCGCCGTCGACCGGCTCGGCAAGGGCGTCCGCGGCGCCCCGCGCGACGCGCTGCTGATGGTCGACGTCGAGCCGGCTGTCCGCGGGCGGGTCTTTGGCTTCCACCGCGCCGCCGACACCGCCGGCGCGGTCGTGGGGCCGCTGCTCGGCCTGCTGCTGTACGAGCTGCTCGGCCACCGGATCCGGCCGCTGCTGGTCGTCGCCGTCGTCCCCGCGGTGCTGTCCGTGCTGCTCGTTGCCGCCGTCAAGGAAGCCCCGCCCGCGCAGCGCCGGTCCCAGGGCGCCACCCGGGGGCCGCTCCCACGCAACCTCAAGGCCCTGCTGGCAGCCCTGACGCTCTTCGGTCTGGTCAACTTCCCCGACGCGCTGCTGCTGCTGCGGGCCAGCGAGCTGGGCCTGTCGGTCACCGGCGTGATCGCCGCGTACGTCGTCTACAACGCGGTCTACGCGCTCGCGAGCTACCCGGCCGGCGCGCTGTCGGACCGGGTTCCGCGACACCTGGTGTTCGCCGTGGGGCTGTTGTTCTTTGCGGCCGGCTACCTGGGCCTCGGGCTCATCGGGCAGGCCTGGTGGGTGTTCGTGCTGCTGCCGGTGTACGGCGGCTTCGCAGCGTGCACCGACGGCGTCGGCAAGGCGTGGGTCGCCTCGCTCGCGCCGCCAGGCGGCCAAGGTGCGGCGCAGGGGCTATACCAGGGCCTGGCCGGTGGCGCAGTCCTGGTTGCCGGGTTGTGGGCCGGCTTCGCGTGGTCCGGCGACGGCCGGCTCCCGCTGCTGGTGTCGGGCTCGGTCGCCGCGGTCCTGGCGGTCGCCCTCGCGGCCCTTGGCGGTCGCCTCGTGCGCTGACCGGCCGATCCCCGAACCGGGCAACCGGCTGGCGCCCGGACGCCCGTCAGTAGGCTCGTCGTCATGACCGACAGCCCGATCGCGCCCGCCATCGACGAGCTCTGGGAGCGCCGGGACGACCTGACGCCCGACCATCTGGACGCCCGCCGGGAGGTCGTCGCGGCCGTCGACCTGCTCGACACCGGACAGGCCCGGGTCGCCCGCGTCGAGCAGGACCGGGTGGTCGTCGACGAGCGGGCCAAGCGGGCGATCCTGCTGTCCTTCAAGGTCCTGCCGATGGTGCTGGGCGCCAACGGCGGCTTTCACGTGCACGACCGGGTGCCGCTGAAGACCACCTTCGACGGTGTGCGCGTCGTGGCTGGGGCGATCGCCCGCTGGGGGTCCTTCTTCGAGCCCGGCGTGGTGCTGATGCCGAGCTACACCAACATCGGTGGCTACGTCGGTAGCGGCTCGATGGTCGACACCTGGGCGACCGTCGGCTCGTGCGCGCAGATCGGCCGGGGCGTGCACCTGTCGGGCGGCGTCGGTATCGGCGGGGTGCTCGAGCCGCCGCAGGCCGCCCCCGTCGTGGTGGAGGACGACGCGTTCATCGGCTCGCGCAGCATGGTCGTCGAGGGTGCCCGGGTACGCCGGGGCGCCAAGCTCGGTGCCGGCGCGATCCTCACCGCCAGCACCCGCGTCTTCGAGGCCGAGACCGGCAAGGAGCTGGACCGCGGGGTCGCACCCGAGCGAGCGGTGTGTGTCGGCTCGACGCGCGTGAAGAGCTTCCCCGGTGGCGACTTCGGGATGCCGTGCCTGCTGGTCCTGCGCTACCTCGAGCCCGGGCAGGAGCACGACAAGCTGGTGCTGAACGAGGTGCTGCGGGAGCACGGCGTCGCTCCGTGAGCGCGGCGGGGGGCACTGCGGCGCTCGACCTGGCCGGCGACCCGGTCGCGCTGACGGCGGCGCTGGTGGACGTGGCGTCGGTCAGCGGTGACGAGGCACGGCTCGCCGATCTGGTGGAGCAGGCGCTGCGCGCGCTGCCGCACCTGGAGGTCGTCCGCGACGGCGACGCGGTGGTGGCCCGCACCCGGCTCGGGCGGGCCCGCCGGGTGCTGCTCGCCGGGCACCTGGACACCGTGCCGCTCGCCGACAACCTGCCGAGCCACCGCGACGGCGACAGGCTGTACGGCTGCGGGACCAGCGACATGAAGTCCGGCGACGCCGTGCTACTGCACCTCGCCGCGACGCTGACCGACCCGGCCTACGACCTGACCGTCGTGCTGTACGACAACGAGGAGGTCGGGGCCGAGGGCAACGGGCTGAAACGGCTGGTGGACGTCCGGCGCGACCTGCTCGACGCCGATCTGGCCATCCTCATGGAGCCGACCGGCGGCCGGGTCGAGGCGGGCTGCCAAGGCACCCTGCGGGTGGAGGTGACGGTGCCGGGCCGGCGCGCGCACAGCGCCCGCAGCTGGCTGGGAGAGAACGCCGTACACGCCGCGACGCCGCTGCTCGTGGCCCTGGTCCGCTACGTCCCTCGCGACGTCGAGATCGACGGCTGCACCTACCGGGAGGGCCTGAACGCGGTGCGCATCGCGGGCGGGGTCGCGCTGAATACCATCCCCGATGCCTGCACCGTCACCGTCAACTTCCGGTTCGCCCCCGACCGCACCGAGGCGGCCGCGCTCGCGCACGTCCGCGAGGTGCTGGCGCCGTACGAGTGCGTGCTCACCGACAGCTCGCCCGGCGCCCTGCCCGGGCTGACCGCTCCTGCGGCGCAGCACTTCGTCGCAGCCCTCGGTGGTACGCCGGTCGCCAAGTACGGCTGGACCGACGTCGCGCGCTTTGCCGCGCTGGGCATCCCCGCCCTCAACTACGGGCCGGGAGACCCCGGCCTCGCGCACACCCGCGAGGAGTCGGTCGACGTCGGTCTGATCACCGCCTGCACCGCAGCGCTACGCGGCTACCTGCTCGCCTGACCGGCAGCCACGTGTGCAAACAAGCCTGAGACGTCCGCACCTGGGTAGGGGAACGCCACTGACCCGAGAGGAGCTCCCGTGAGCACCGAGCTGTCCGGCAAGACCATCGCCTTCCTGGTAGCCCCCGAGGGCATCGAGCAGGTCGAGCTCACCGAGCCGTGGACGGCCGTGCAGGATGCCGGCGGCACCCCGAAGCTGCTGTCCACCGACACCGGCGAGGTGCAGGCCTACAACCACCTCGACAAGGGCGACACCTTCCCGGTGGACACCACCGTCGACGGCGCCGACACGGCCGACTACGCAGCTCTCGTGCTGCCCGGCGGGGTGGCCAACCCCGACTTCCTGCGTACGCAGCCCTCAGCCGTCAGCTTCACGAAGTCCTTCTTCGCGGCGGGCAAGCCGGTCGCCGTGATCTGCCACGGTGCGTGGACACTCGTGGAGGCCGGCGTGCTGCAGGGCCGCACGCTCACCAGCTGGCCCAGCCTGCAGACCGACATCCGCAACGCCGGGGGGCGCTGGGTGGACGAGGAGGTCGTCGTCTGTGCGGCCGGCCCGAACACCCTGGTGAGCAGCCGCAACCCCACTGACCTGCCCGCCTTCTGCGGGACGCTGGTCAAGACCTTCGCATCAGCCTGACAGCGGCGGCGCCACGGCAGTCCGTCCCCGCGGACGCCTGCGTCAGTTGCGGCCTGCCGTACCAGTGGCCATGACGAGCTCACGCCGACCGGCCGCTAGGTTGCAGCGCGTGCCCGCCTCCGTCGACCCGGACCGCCCGCCCCTGCCAGACACCCCCGAGAAGCACCGCGGCCCGGTCACCCTTCGCCGGGGGCAGGTGCAGGCCAGCACCACCGACGAGCGGCTACTGGACCACCGGGGGCCGTCGGACTGGGTGCACACCGACCCGTGGCGGGTGTTGCGCATCCAGTCGGAGTTCGTTGAGGGTTTTGGCTTGCTTGCCGAGCTTCCCCGTGCGGTCAGCGTCTTCGGCTCGGCTCGCACATCGCGGGACGCTCCCGAGTACGCCACCGGGCGCGCCCTCGGGGCAGCGC
>JAYVYM010000247.1:0-2703 GCA_043784245.1 Frankiales bacterium | reverse complement strand
AGCACGGCCTTCCCGAAGGGCTGACCCGCCGGGCGCGCAGGACCGGCCCGGACCCCGCGAAGGGGTCCGGGCCGGTCCGCGTACGACGGGCATCCTGCGTACGACGCGTGTCGGAGCAGCCCTGTCGGACGTGCGTGGGACACTGACGTGCACCCGCCCAGCACGGCCCGCCTTCCCCTCTGGCCGACGCTGCTCCACCGCGTATCCGAGGAGAGCCCGGCCCATGACCGTCCCGAGTGACTCGTTCGTGCACCTGCACGTGCATACCGAGTACTCGATGCTGGATGGCGCGGCCCGGCTCGACGACCTGTTTGCCAAGGCCGTCGAGCTCGAGATGCCGGCGCTGGCGATGACCGACCACGGCAACGTCTTCGGGGCCTTCGACTTCTGGAAGAAGGCCAAGGCGCACGGCATCAAGCCGATCATCGGTACCGAGGCCTATCTCGCACCGGGCAGCCGGTTCGACAAGACCCGGCACCGCTGGGGCGCCGGCGGGGAGGACGACGTCTCCGGTGGCGGTGCCTACACGCACATGACGATGCTGGCGACCTCCACGGAGGGGATGCAGCGGCTGTTCCGGATGTCGTCGCTGGCCAGCCTGGAGGGCTACTACTACAAGCCGCGGATGGACAAGGAGCTGCTCGCCGAGCACGCGAAGGACATCGTCGGCACGACCGGCTGCCCGTCGGGGGAGATCCAGACCTACCTGCGGATGGGCGAGTACGCCAAGGCCAAGCGCGCGGCGGGAGAGTTCCGCGACATCTTCGGCCCGGAGAACTTCTACTGCGAGCTGATGGACCACGGCCTCGAGATCGAGCGCCGCGCGCAGAAAGACCTGATCCGGCTGGCCGGGGAGCTGGGCCTGCCGTTCCTGGCGACCAATGACCTGCACTACACCCACGCCGAGGACGCCAAGGCGCACGAGGTGCTGCTGTGCGTGCAGTCCGGCAAGACGATGGCCGACCCGGGCCGGTTCAAGTTCGACGCCCAGGACTTCTACCTCAAGTCGGCGCAGGAGATGCGGCGGCTGTGGAAGGAGTTCCCGGACGCCTGTGACAACACGCTGCGGCTCGCGGAGCGCTGCGAGGTCACCTTCCACGAGGGCGCCGACCTGATGCCGCGGGTGCCGGTGCCCGAGGGGCATACCGAGGACACCTGGCTGCGCAGCCTGGTGCACGCCGGGCTGCGTGAGCGCTTCCCGGCCGGGGTGCCCGCCGGGCACACCACGCAGGCCGACTACGAGGTCGACGTCATCCTGGCGATGGGCTTCCCCGGTTACTTCCTGGTCACCGCCGACCTGTGCCGGCACGCCAAGCAGAGCGGCATCCGGGTGGGGCCCGGCCGCGGCTCGGCCGCCGGCTCGCTGGTGGCGTACGCGCTGCGGATCACCGAGCTCGACCCGATCGAGCACAAGCTGCTGTTCGAGCGCTTCCTCAACCCGGAGCGCATCTCGATGCCCGACATCGACCTCGACTTCGACGAGCGCCGACGCGGCGACATGATCCGGTACGCGACCGAGAAGTACGGCGAGGAGCGGGTCTCGCAGATCATCACGTACGGCACGATCAAGGCCAAGCAGGCCGTCAAGGACTCCGCGCGGGTGCTCGGCTACCCGTTCTCCATCGGCGACAAGATCACCAAGGCGATGCCGCCCGCGGTGATGGGCAAGGATGTCCCGCTCAAGGGGATCTTCGACCGGACGCACAAGCGCTACGGCGAGGCCGGGGAGTTCCGAGCGCTGTACGACTCCGATGCCGACACCAAGGCCGTGGTCGACACCGCGCTGGGCCTGGAAGGGCTCAAGCGGCAGTGGGGCGTGCACGCCGCCGGGGTCATCCTGTGCCGCGAGCCGCTGCTCGACGTCATCCCGATCCAGCGCCGCGAGCAGGACGGCGCGATCATCACCCAGTTCGACATGGGGGCCTGCGAGGCGCTCGGCCTGCTGAAGATGGACTTCCTGGGTCTGCGCAACCTCACCGTCCTGGACGACTGCCTCAAGCACATCGCCGGCAACCGCGGCGAGACCGTCGTGCTCGAGGAGCTCGACGTGATGACCCCCGACGGCCCGACGTACGAGCTGCTGGCCCGCGGCGACACGCTCGGGGTGTTCCAGCTCGACGGCGGCCCGATGCGGGCCCTGCTGCGCTCGATGCAGCCGGACTCCTTCGAGACCATCTCCGCGGTGCTCGCGCTCTACCGGCCCGGCCCGATGGGCGCCAACGCGCACAACGACTACGCCGACCGCAAGACCGGGCGCAAGCCGATCGTGGCGATCCACCCCGAGCTCGAAGAGCCGCTCCAGGAGATCCTCGGCGACACGTACGGGCTCATCGTGTACCAGGAGCAGGTGATGGCGATCGCCCAGCGGCTGGCGGGCTACACCCTGGGCGCCGCCGATCTGCTGCGCCGGGCGATGGGCAAGAAGAAGAAGGAGATCCTGGACAAGGAGTACGTCCCGTTCTCCGAAGGCATGAAGGCCAACGGCTACTCCCCGGGGGCGATCAAGACGCTGTGGGACATCCTGGTCCCGTTCTCCGACTACGCGTTCAACCGCGCGCACACCGCCGGGTACGGCCTGGTCAGCTTCTGGACGGCCTACCTGAAGGCCAACTACCCGGCGGAGTACATGGCCGCTCTGCTGACCAGCGTGCGCGACGACAAGGACAAGAGCGCGCTCTACCTCGCAGAGTGCCGCCGCATGGG
>JAYVYM010000246.1:0-20587 GCA_043784245.1 Frankiales bacterium | reverse complement strand
GAGCGCACGGCGACCCAGCAGCAGGTGGCGGCGCGGATGGCCCTGGTACGTCTCGGGCGGCCCGGTCCACTCGGGGCCGACCAGGTCATCCGCGAGTCCGCCGAACGATCGTTGGCGACCGGGGCTCAGTGAGTACGAGAGGGCGCCGGCGACGTCAGGTAAGGGCGGTCCAGCCGGGGCTGACGACCTGCCGGCCATCGGCGGTCACCAGCAGCCACTCGTAGCCGGGCTGGTTCCGGAGCAGCTCCGGTGCGCCCGCGGGCCCCGCAGCGACCGCGGCCGTCGCCAGCACGTCGGCCCGTAGCAGGGACGGCCCGACGACGGTGACGCCGGCCAGGCCGCGCGCCGCCAGACCGGTCCGCGGGTCAAGGACGTGGCCGCCGCGTTCGGCGGTCCCGGACGTGGCGACTCCTCCGGTCTCGAGCCGGACGGCGGCCAGCAGCCCACCGGGGTGCAGGGGGTCGGCGACCCCGACCCGCCAGGGCCGCCCGGGCTCCGGGCCCAGCCCGACCGCGACGTCCCCGCCGCCGTTGACGCTGTGCCGCCGGCTGCCCGCGGCGACCAGCAGAGCCGCGGCCCGCTCCACCGCCCAGCCCTTGACCACCCCGGACGGGTCGAACAGCCCGTCGGCGGCCGCGTCGAACCAGCCACCGGTGAGTTCGCGGGCCTGCTCGCACAGCTCCGCGGCCCCGCGTACGTCCGGGTCGGCGTCTGCGAGCTCAAGCTCACCCCTGCGCAGCCTGCTCACCTCGCTGCCGGGCAGGTAGGTGCTGCACAGCTCGTCGAGCCGGTGCAGCATGGCGACGATCGCCTCGACGGCAGCCGGCGGCACCGGGTCGCGCAGGTCCAGGCTGAACACCGTGCCCATCACGTGCTCGACGTGCACCGTCCCGGCGTGCGGGGGGCTGACGGCGCGCGTCACCGCTGGTCCAAGGCGGACTGCAGCGACGTCCGGTACCCCTCGCTGGTGTAGGTCGCCCCGGACACGACGTCGACGTCGGCGCTCTGCAGGTGCAGCGTCTGGGCCTTCAGCAGCGGCAGCGCGTACGCCCCGATCTCCGCATCGCGACCGTTGCCCGACGGCGACTGCAGCACCTGAACCTGCGTGACCGAACCGCCCGTGAGCACGACGGACACCTGCACGGGCCCCCAGCGGGTGTGCGCGACGGCGCCGATGAGCGTCCGTGTCGTCGCCCCCACGGTGCCGGTCGTCGTGCCGGTCTGGGTGGCGTTTCCAGCGGTGAGCGCCTGCACCGGCGGAGTGGCGTACGTCAGGACCGCGGTGAGCCCGACGGCGGTGCCGGCGAGGGCGAGGGCGGCCCGCTTCATGACCTGCCGTCCAGCGCGAAGGACTCTGCGTGGACCTGCCGGTCCGGTACACCCGCCACCCGCAGTGCCCTGCGGGCGGCGGCGGTGAAGCCGTCCGGCCCGCAGAGGTAGACGTCGCGGTCAGCGACGTCCGGGACCAGCGCCAGCAGCCCGACCGGGTGGGTCACGTCGCGGGGGCCGCCGCGCGGGCCCACGACGTGGTGGGCGACCCGGCCCGGCCGGCCGGCCAGCAGCTCCACCTCCGCACGCAGCGCCAGGTCCTGCTGGCGATGCGCGCGGTGCACCAGCACGACGTCGCCGCTGAGCTCCTCGAACAGCGCCCGCAGCGGAGTGATGCCGATGCCGGCGCCGAGGAGCAACACCTTGGGCTTGGTGCGTACCGCCGCGGTGAGCGCGCCGTAGGGCCCCTCGAGCGACATCCGGGTGCCCGGCCGCAGCCCCGCGAGCCGCCGGCTCTCATCGCCCAGCGCCTTGACCGTCACCCGCAGCCGGTTCGCGGTGACCGGCGCCGACAGCGAGTACGGGTGCGACTGCCACCAGCCCTGCCGGTCCAGGACGCGCAGCCGGACGAACTGGCCGCCCTGCGCGCCGAGCCGGTCCAGGCGCCGACCGCTGAGCTCGACCGACACGACCCCCGGGGCCTCCCGGTGCACGGCGGCGATGCGTACGTCGTGCCGCAGCCCGAGCAACACCGGCGTCACGAACCGGGCCAGGACGGCCACGGCCGCCACGCCGTACAGCAGCGACCACAGCACCCTCGCGAGCCGGTCGTCGATGAACGCCGACCCGGTGGCGAAGGAGTGCGCGAAGGCCAGTGCCGTCGCCAGGTAGGTGTAGAAGTGCAGCCAGTACCAGGTTTCGTAGGCCATCCGGCGCCGCGCGGCCCGCACCGACATCGCCGCGACCGCCAGGAACAGCCCGAGGCCGACCGTGGCGGCCAGCACGTCCGGATAGCGGGTCACCAGCCGCCAGGCCTCCGCGGGCACCCCGGCCCGGGCGGAGAGCGCATAGCCCCACGTGATGAGCAGCGCGTGGGCGGTCAGCAGCCCGACGGTCCACCGGCCGCCTCGGGAGTGCCAGCGGGCCAGCCGGTCGGCGCCGATTCCGCGCTCGACCCAGGGGACGCGGGCCATCAGCACCACGAGCACGATGACGGCGTAGCCGCCGAGCAGGCCGGCGAGCCGGCCGAGGGCCGTCAGGGCGGCCCCGGCACCCGAAGAGCCGTCGGCCGCCCGTACCCACAGGGCCAGGACCAGCAGCCAGCCGACCAGGACCAGCGCGCCGACCAACGGCGCAGTCACCCGACCGGAGCCGCGCTGGACGCGGGCCGCCTGCGTCGGCGGGCGGACAGGTGCGGCGGTGCTGGTCACGGAGCCTCCCGGGCTGCTGGTAGGCCCCACCCTGGCGGCATCGACTGTGACCGGGCTGGGAACGGCATGGGAACCGACTACCAGCTGCGCCCGGTCAGGCTGCGAGCGAGCCGGGAACGACGCGAGGAAGGTCTCCGGAGCTGCTGCCCGTGGCTGACGGGCTGGGCGCTGCCGGAGCCGGCGGCGAGGCGCTCGGTGCCTGACCGGGGCGCCGGTGCGGGTCCGGCATCCCGAGGCCGGGCATCCCGAAGCCGGGCATCCCGAAGCCGGGCATCCCGGAGTCAGGAGCCCCCTGCGGACGGATGCCGCGCTTGCTGACCCGGGTCGCCGTGCCGTCGGCCTTGGCGAGCACCCCGACGGTGTCCCCGACAGCCAGGCTCGAGGCGCCGGCCCGCGCACCGTTGACGAGCGTCTCGGCGGTGAGGACATAGGTCTTCACGTACGCGTCGGCGCTCTGCACGGTCAGGCTCGTCGCGGACACCTTCGTCACCGCGCCATGCTGGATGAGGATCTGCTGGAAGCCTGACGCGCCGTCCGGCACCGTGAGCTCACCGTGCAGGGCCCCGCCGAACCCGCCATGCCTGCGGGCGCCGTGGCCTGCGTCGTTGTCGGCGTCCGGTCCGCCGGGGGCTGGGGCGGCGGGGGTCGCGGCCGAGGGAGTCGGGGTGGACGTCGTGCTCGCAGCCCAGGCCGCCGCCCCGCCCGCGGTGGCGAGCAGCACGGCGCCGATGGCGACGGCGAGGCCGCGCCGGGTACGCCCGCTGCGGCCCGGCGCGTCGGTGCCGATCACGTCGGCCGGTCCGTCGGTGCCGGGCAGGTCGTCACCGGGCTGGTCGGTGTGCTGCTCCACGGTCGTCCTCCTTCGGTGCGCGGATATCGCGCACCATCATGCTGCGGCAGGTCCCATCGCCGGGACAGCCCATCCGCCTGTCAACTGCCTGTGAGTCCGGCTCGGTCCGCGAGCCCGAGGCAGGCCGCAGCGGTGTCCAGCGGTGCCGTAGGTGGCCAGCATCGGCCGCAGCAGGTCCGGATCCCAAGATTTATCGGAGTTTGTGTGTTGGCGCCGGATGAGGAACACACAAACTGCCGTCCAGCCGGCCGACAACACGCCCAGAGAGGCCCATATGCCCGAACATTGTGTGCTTACATTTCTGCATAAGCACACAATGTACGAGGCGGCGGGAGCCCGGGGCCCGCGGACTCAGACCGCCGGCACCCGCAGGACGTAGCCGACGCCGCGCAGCGTGTGCAGCAGCCGGGGCTCGGTGGTGTCGACCTTGCGGCGCAGGTACGACACGTAGGACTCCACGACGTTGGCCTCGCCGCCGAAGTCGTAGTGCCAGACGTGGTCCAGGATCTGCGCCTTGCTGAGCACCCGGCCGGGGTTCTGCATGAAGTACCGAAGCAGGTTGAACTCGGTCGGGCTCACCGGCACCGAGGTACCGGCCTTCCAGACCTCGTGGCTGTCCTCGTCGAGCTCGACGTCGGCGAACACCAGGCGCGAGCCCGCCGGCCGGGCGGCCACCCCGCCACGCCGCAGCACCGCCCGGATCCGGGCGACCACCTCCTCCAGGCTGAAGGGCTTGGTCACGTAGTCGTCCCCGCCGAGTGTCAGGCCGGTGACCTTGTCCTCGGTGCCGTCCTTTGCCGTGAGGAACAGCACCGGCACCCGGGTGCCCTCGCCCCGCAGCCGGCGGACCACCTCGAATCCGTCCAGCTCCGGCATCATCACGTCCAGGACGACGAGGTCGGGCTTGAACGTGCGCGCCGTGGTCAAGGCCTGCTGGCCGTTGGTTGCCGTCGCGACCTCGAAGCCGTTGAAGCGCAGCGCGACGCTCAGCAGCTCCAAGATGTTCGGCTCGTCGTCCACGACCAGCAGGCGTGCTTCGGCAGTGGTTACCCGTGTTCCTGCGCTCGGCGTCATGACCGTCAGCATGACGACACCGGCTGGGAGCCCGCTGTGTGCCCGCTGGCAAAGCGCTGCCGGACGTCCAGTGCGCTCACAGCCTGCTCGCAGCCTGGCGCGGCAGACTTGCCCTGTGACCCGCCCCGCCCGGCCCGGCCCAGGGAGCCGCCTCGCACTCCCGCTGCGGGTCACGCTGGTCGCCTCCGTGCTGGTCCTGGTGGCGATCGGCCTGGCACTGTCCGGTCTGGCCACGACGACCGTCCTGCGCAGCTACCTGCTCGACCGGGTCGACAACGACCTCGTCGGGGCGGTGGCTGCGGTGTCGCCCGGGCTGCGCGAGGGGCCCGGTCGGGTGCGATCACGCGGTGAGGTCAACCAGCTCAACCGCTTCTACATCCTGGTGACCGACCCGGACGGTACGTCCAGCGAGGTGCCGCTCGGCGTCCCCGCGCCGAAGCTGCCGGCGGACCCGCCGGTCGGCAAGGCGTTCAGCACCGATGCCGTGTCCGGCGACGGCCGCTGGCGCGCGATCAGGTACACCGCGCCCAACGGCAGCAATGTCGTGTTCGGGTCGCCGCTCTCGGCGGTGGACGACCCGGTCGCCAACCTGGTCAAGACCGAGGTTGTCGTCGCGCTCGCGGTCCTGCTGCTGCTGGCCGGCGTCGCGTACGGCGTCGTACGAACGAGCCTGCGCCCGCTGCGCGAGGTGGAGCAGACCGCCGCGGCCATCGCCGGCGGTGACCTGTCGCTGCGGGTGCCCCGCCAGGACGACCGCACCGAAGTTGGCCGCCTCGCGCTGGCGTTCAACTCGATGCTGGGCCGGATCGAGGGGGCGTTCGGGGCGCAGGCAGCGTCCGAGGCGGCAGCCCGGGAGTCCGAGGCCCAGCTGCGGCGGTTCGTCGCCGACGCCAGCCACGAGCTCCGGACCCCGCTGACCAGCATCCGGGGCTTCGCCGAGCTGTACCGGCAGGGCGGCGTACCGGTCGGCGCGGACCTGGACCGCGTGATGGGCCGGGTCGAGGGTGAGGCGAGTCGGATGGGCAACCTGGTCGAGGAGATGCTGCTGCTGGCCCGGCTGGACCAGCAGCGCCCGCTCGACAGCGCCCGGGTCGACCTCCTGCAGCTGGCGGCCGACGCGGTGCACGACGCGCAGGCCGTGGCGCCGGACCGCACGATCCGGCTCGACGTCGCCCCGGACAGTGCCGCACCCGTCGTGCTGGGCGACGAGGCCCGGCTCAGGCAGGTGATGGTCAACCTGCTGGGCAACGCCGTCACCCACACGCCGTCCGGGACCGCGGTGACGGTCCGGCTGCACACCGCGCACCGGCAGGCGGTGCTGGAGGTCGCCGATGCCGGCGCGGGGCTGACCCCTGCGCAGGCCGGGCAGGTGTTCGAGCGCTTCTATCGCGCCGACACGGCCCGCACCCGGGCCAGCGGAGGCAGTGGGCTGGGGCTGTCGATCGTGCGGGCCGTCGTCGAGGCCCACGGCGGCCGGGTGGGCGTACGCAGTCCGCCCGGCGAGGGCGCGACCTTCGTGGTCGAGCTGCCGCTCGCGGTGTAGGCCGGCCAACTGCGCATCGCCGCCAGCGCGGAGCGGGTGACGTCGCGGAAGGCCTCGACCTGCCAGCGGTCCACCTCGACGAGCAGCAGGCGGCTCAGGCGCTTCCCGTCGAGTCCTACGATGCCGTCGTGCGGACGACAGGGCAGGTCACGAGCGGGCAGCCGTCGATGGCCGGCAAGGTCGTTGTCATCACCGGCGCAGCGCGCGGCATCGGCGCGGAGCTCGCCCGGGTGCTCACCGCACGCGGCGCCCGGGTGGCCCTGCTCGGCCTGGAGCCGGTCGAGCTGGCGGCGGTCAACGCAAGCCTGCCCGGCAGCGCTGCGTACGAGGTCGACGTGACGGACTCCGCGGCGCTCGAGATCGTGGCCGCCCGGGTACTGGCCGACTTCGGCCGGGTCGACGTCGTGGTCGCCAACGCCGGGATCGGCGACGGCGGGCCGCTGCTGGACAGCGACCCGCGGACGTACGACCGGATCATCGAGGTGAACCTGCTGGGTAGCGTGCGTACGGTCCGGGCGTTTCTGCCGGCGATCGTGGGCAGCCGCGGCTACGTGCTGCAGGTCGCGTCGCTCGCCGCGCTGATCCCGTCGCCGATGATGAGCGCGTACTGCGCGAGCAAGTCGGGCGTCGAGGCCTTCGCGCACTCGCTGCGCTGCGAGGTGCGCCACCACGGCGTCGACGTCGGCGTGGCATACCTGAGCTGGACCGACACCGACATGGTGCGCGCGGCCGATGCCCGGCCCGGGCTCGGCGAGATGCGGGCCCGGCTGCCCTGGGTGCTCGGCCGCACCTACCCGCTGGGCCCGGCCGTCGTACGCCTGGCCGATGGGCTGGCCGCCCGCAAGGCGCACGTCTACGCGCAGGGCTGGCTGCGGCTGCTGCCCGCGGTCCGCGGCGCCCTGCCAAGGCTGGCCCTGCTCGGCGCCCGTGACGTGCCGCAGATCGAGGCAGCCATCAGGGCGGCCGGGCCGCGCTGACGCCGGGCCCGTTGCCCGCTGACGGCGCAGCGGCCCGCGGGGCGACCAGCAGCGACTGCGCACCGACGCCGAGCGGTCCGAGCCGGTCGGACAGCACGCTGGTCGCCAGCCCCACGCCTCCCGTCGAGATGACCGTCGCGGCGTCCAGGCAGATCCACTCGCCGATGGCCTCGCGGTGCACGTGGACGGTCAGCTCAGGGTTGATGAAGTGCCAGTGCGCCAGATCGAGCTCGGCCGACAGGCCGTTGCCGCTGTCGGCGACCGCGAGCACCCGCTGCAGAGGACTGAGCGGCTCCCCGTCGACGAGCGGGTGCCGCAGCCGCGCCCAGGCAGCGCCGGGCCCCGGCGACAGGAAGCCCTCGCCCCGCACCACCCGCCACTCGACGGCCTGCAGGTAGCCGCCGCCCCACAGGCCGGTCGCCTCGGCCGGCGCTGTCGGCAGCGGCTCCGGCGTGCCGTGCCGGTCGGGCACCGGCTCGCTGGCCGTACGCAGCACCCGCCAGGCGCTGGCCCGCGCGACGTCGCGGCCGCCCGCCGACAGCGCCGCCTCGACCAGCTCCACGCTGCGGCCGGGCCTCACGATCCGCACCCGTAACGCCAGCTCGGCGACCGGCACCGGGCCGAGCAGCTCGACGGTCACCCTGGCGACCATCGTGTCGTCCCGGCGCTCGCACCCCTCGAGGGCGCGGCCCAGCAGGGCGCTCGGCGGCCCGGCGTGCTGGAAGCGCTGGTCCCACGGCCCCACGGTGTGCGAGGTCGCGCGAAAACGGCTCCCCTCAGTATCGAGCGGCAGGTAGAAGCAGTCGGTCACAGCGCGACCCTAGGGTGGCCGGCATGAAGGCGATCACGATCCCGTCCCCCGGTGGCCCCGACGCGCTCGTACTGGCCGAGGTCGACGACCCGGTCGCCGGCCCCGGCGAGGTGCTCGTCGAGGTCGCCGCGACCGCGGTCAACCGCGCCGACCTGATGCAGCGGATGGGGCACTACCCGCCGCCGCCGGGGGCGCCGCCCTACCCCGGCCTGGAGTGCTCCGGCACGATCGTCGCGCTGGGGGAGGGTGTCGCGGGCTGGGCGATCGGCGACCGGGTCTGCGCGCTGCTGGCCGGTGGCGGGTACGCCGAGCGGGTCGCCGTGCCGGCCGCCCAGCTGCTGCCGGTGCCGGCCGGGCTGACCCTCGTACAGGCTGCGGCGCTGCCGGAGGTCGCCTGCACCGTGTGGAGCAACGTGTTCATGCGGGCCCAGCTGCAGCCCGGCGAGCTGCTGCTGGTGCACGGCGGGGCCTCGGGGATCGGGACGATGACGGTGCAGCTCGGTGCCCGGTACGGCGCGCGCGTCTTCACGACCGTCGGGTCGGCAAAGAAGGCTGCGCGGGTACGCGAGCTGGGAGCCGAGCGCGCGGTGCTGTACCGCGACGAGGACTTCGTGGCGGTGCTGCGGGAGGCCGGTGGCGCCGACGTCATCCTCGACGTGATGGGGGCCTCCTACCTCGCACGCAACGTCGCGGCGCTCGCCGACGGTGGCCGGCTGGTGGTCATCGGGCTGCAGGGCGGCGCAAAAGCCGAGCTCGACCTCGGGGCCTTGCTGGCCAAGCGGGGCTCGGTGCACGCGACCGCCCTGCGGTCCCGGTCGGCCGCGCAGAAGGCCACGATCGTGCAGGCGGTGCTCGCGGGGGTCTGGCCGGCCGTGGAGGCCGGCGAGGTGCGCCCGGTTGTCGACCGGGTGCTGCCGCTGGCCGACGCCGGCGAGGCGCACCGCGTCGTCGAGGCGTCCGAGCACGTCGGCAAGGTCGTCCTGCAGGTGCGCTGAGCCGGCGGCGCGGACGTACGGTCTCGGCGTGACCACCCCCGGGAGCCGCGCGGCCGCCGCGGCCGCCGTCGGCGCGCTGACCGACTTCCTGGCCGCCCGCGGGGGCGGCGAGCCGCACACGGTCGGTGACTATCTCGAGCAGCTGATCGACGACGAGGGCGCCGGGGCGCTCGCGCAGGGCTTCTACGGGCTGCTGGAGCTGGCGGCGCTGCTGCTCGTCCCCGCGGCCGCGCACGAGGGGCTGTCACCGCAGGAGCTGCTCGCGGGCATCGGGCTGCGGCTTGCGCTGGAGCCCTGACCGCTGGAGCCCTGAGCGAATCGGCAGGTGACACGATGACCAACATGACGCTCGCACAGGACACCCGTGTGCAGGACGAGCTCGTGGGCGCTGTCGCTCACGACGACGCCACCGACCCGTTCCCCGTCCGCGGCATGGATCACGTGCGCTTCTGGGTCGGCAACGCCCGGCAGGCCGCCCACTGGTACGCCAGTGCCTTCGGGATGACGGTCGTGGCCTACCGGGGGCCGGAGACCGGCTCCCGCGACGCCGTCGAGTGGGTGCTGAGCTCCGGCAAGGCCCGCTTCGTGCTCTCCGGGGAGGCGCACGCGGGCACCGCGATCGGCGAGCACGTACGCCGCCACGGCGACGGTGTCGTCGACCTCGCGATGGAGGTCCCTGACGTCGACGCCGCCGTGGCGTACGCCCGCACGCGTGGCGCGACGGTCCTGGTCGAGCCGCACAACGACGTCGACGCGCACGGCACGGTGCGCAGCGCGACGCTCGCGACCTACGGCGAGACGACCCACACGCTGGTCGACCGGTCGCGGTACGACGGCCCGTTCATGCCGGGCTTCGCGGCGGCGACGGGCTCGTTCGCGGCCAAGCCGGCGCACCACCCGAAGCGGTACTTCCAGGCGATCGACCACTGTGTCGGCAACGTCGAGCTCGGCAAGATGGATGACTGGGTCGGCTTCTACCAGCGGGTGATGGGCTTCACCAACATGAAGGAGTTCATCGGCGACGACATCGCCACCGAGTACTCCTCGCTGATGAGCAAGGTCGTCACCAACGGCAACCACCGCGTCAAGTTCCCGCTGAACGAGCCGTCACCGGGCCGGCGCAAGAGCCAGATCGACGAGTACCTGGAGTTCTACGACGGGCCCGGCGTACAGCACATCGCGCTCGCGACCGGCGACATCGTCGCCAGCGTGCGCGCCATGGCCGAGCTGGGGGTGGAGTTCCTGCAGACCCCGGACTCCTACTACGACACCCTGCCCGACCTCGTCGGTGACACCCGCGTCCCCATCGAGATATTGCGCGAGCTGAAGATCCAGGCCGACCGCGACGAGGACGGCTACCTGCTGCAGATCTTCACCAAGCCGGTCCAGGACCGCCCGACGGTGTTCTTCGAGCTGATCGAGCGGCACGGCTCGCTGGGCTTCGGCAAGAACAACTTCAAGGCGCTGTTCGAGGCAATCGAGCGGGAGCAGGCCAAGCGGGGCAACCTGTAATGGCGCACTACCGCCGGGTCGGCGAGGTCCCCCACAAGCGGCACACGCAGCACCGCCGGCCCGACGGCGGGCTGTACGCGGAGGAGCTGATGGGCGAGGAGGGCTTCTCCTCGGACTCCTCGCTGCTCTACCACCGGCACCTGCCGAGCGCGCTGGTGGACGCCCGGCCGTGGGTGCTGCCCGACCAGGCGACGGTGCCCAACGAGCCGCTGCTGCCGCGCCACCTGAGGCTGCACGACTTGACCTTCCCGCCCGGCGCCGACGCGGTACGGGACCGGCGGCTGGTGCTGGCCAACGCCGACGTCCGGATCTCCTACGTCGTCGCGAGTGCGCCGAGCCCGCTCTACCGGAACGCCACCGGTGACGAGTGCCTCTTCGTCGAGGCCGGGTCCGGGGTCGTCGAGACGGTGTTCGGCCCACTAGCGGTGCATGCCGGTGACCACGTCGTACTGCCGCGGGCCACGACGCACCGCTGGGTACCGGACGGCGAGCTGCGGCTGTACGCGGTCGAGGCGAACGGTCACATCGCCCCGCCGCACCGCTACCTCTCGCGGTACGGGCAGCTGCTGGAGTCCGCGCCGTACTGCGAGCGCGACCTGCGGGCACCGGGCGACCTGGTCACCATCGAGGGGCGCGACGTCGAGGTGTACGTCAAGCACCGGGGCAGCCGCGGGCTGACCGGAACGGTGCACGTGCTCCCGGAGCACCCCTTCGACCTGGTCGGCTGGGACGGCTGCCTCTACCCGTACGCCTTCGACGTCGTGGACTTCGAACCGATCACCGGGCGGGTGCACCAGCCGCCGCCGGTGCACCAGGTGTTCGAGGGGCCGGGCTTCGTGATCTGCGCGTTCGTCCCCCGCAAGGTCGACTACCACCCGCTTGCCGTGCCGGTGCCCTACTACCACTCCAACGTCGACAGCGACGAGGTGATGTTCTACGTCGCCGGCGACTACGAGGCCCGCCGCGGCTCGGGGATCGGCCGGGGCTCGGTGTCGCTGCACCCGGGCGGGCACAGCCACGGGCCGCAGCCCGGCGCGGTCGAGGCGACGCTCGGGGCGGAGCGGTTCGACGAGCTGGCCATCATGGTCGACACCTTCCGGCCGCTGGAGCTGGGTCCGGCCGGTACGGCCTGCGACGACGGCGTGTACGCCTGGTCGTGGGCCGGCGGTCGGCGGTGAGCGGCTACGGCTCGTTCAGCAGTGGCCGGCACGCCGGCCGTCGGGTGGGGGTGCGGGTCGGCGCCGAGGTGCTCGACCTGACGGGTGCGGCCGCACGGCTGCTGCCGCGCCGGGCGGCGCTTTTCGCCGACGGGACCCTGGACGCCCTGCTGGCTGCCGGTCCGACGGTCTGGGGCGAGGTCGCGCAGGCGGTGGCCGGCTGGGTGGAGCGCGGGTCGGAGCACCTGCTGCCGCTCGCCGACGTCGGCCTGCACCTGCCGTACACGGTCGCCGACTACGTCGACTTCTACTCCAGCGAGCACCACGCGACCCTCGCCGGGCAGCTCATGCGGCCGGGCAGCGACCCGCTGCCGGCGAACTGGAAGCACCTGCCGGTCGGCTACCACGGGCGCGCCGGGACGGTCGTGGTGTCCGGCACCGCGATCCACCGGCCGTCGGGGCAACTCGCTGTGGGCGGCGAGGTGGTCTTCGGCCCGACGGCCCGGCTCGACCTGGAGGCGGAGGTCGGGTTCGTCGTCGGGGTGCCCGCCAACGCGCCGGTGCCCAAGGAACGGTTTGCCGAGCACGTCTTCGGGGTCTGCCTGGTCAACGACTGGTCGGCGCGGGACATCCAGGGCTGGGAGTCGATCCCGCTCGGGCCTTTCCTTGGCAAGTCCTTCGCGACCTCGGTCTCGCCGTGGGTGGTGCCGCTCGCCGACGTCGAGGCGGCCCGAATCCCACCGCCGCCCCGGGACGTACCGCTGCTGCCCTACCTCGACGACACCGACGACCCGCCGTGGGGGCTCGACCTGACCCTGTCGGTGCGGATCAACGGGCACGAGGTGTCCCGGCCGCCGGCGCGGACGACGTACTGGACGGCCGCCCAGCAGCTGGCCCACCTCACCGTGAACGGCGCGATCCTGCGCACCGGCGACCTGTACGCCTCCGGGACCGTCAGCGGACCGGCGCCCGACGAGCGCGGCTGCCTGCTGGAGCTCACCCACGCCGGTACCGCGCCGTTGTCGCTGCCCGACGGGGCGACTCGCACCTGGCTCGAGGACGGCGACGAGGTCGTGATCACCGCGACCGCGCCGGGGCGGGGCGGCAGCGTGGTCGACCTCGGCGAGGTGCGCGGCCGGGTGCTGCCGGTGCGCTGAGCTGCCGCCCTGCCGAGCCGGCCCGAGAACTGCCCCCGACCACGCCCGAGAACTGCCCCCGACCACGCACGAGGGTTATGCACCGGGCCCCCGTCCTGCGTAGCGACAGCACAGGCCGGGCCGGCGCCCGTTGCGGACACCGGGCCGGCCCGACCGGACGGAGGCGGACTAGCTGGCGAGGAAGCCGAGCAGCGCGGTGTTGAACTCCTGCGCATGCGAGGCGTTGATGCCGTGCGGGCCGCCCTTGATGACGTGCAGCTTGGCGCCCTTGATCAGCTCGGCGGACCGCTTGCCGCTGACCTCAAACGGCACGACGCCGTCGCTGTCACCGTGGATGACCAGCGTCGGGACGGTCACCTTGTCGAGGTCACCTCGGAAGTCGGTCCGGCCGAAGGCGCCGACGCAGTCCAGGGTGGCCTTCGGCGAGGCGATCGCCGCGATGGACAGGGCGTAGGCCCGCTGCGGCTCGCTGACCGTCATCTTGTCGCCGGCGGTGAAGAAGCCGGTGGTGAAGCCGTCGAGGAAGGCCGGCCGGTCGCCCTTCACGCCCGCCTCGAAGCCGGCGATGGTCTCGTCGTCGAGCCCGCCGTCGGGGTTGTCCTCGCTCTTGAACAGGAACGGCGGCACGGCCGAGGCCAGCACGGCCTTGGCGACCCGGGTGGTGCCGTACGTCGCGAGGTAGCGCACCACCTCGCCGCCGCCCATCGAGAAGCCGACCAGCGTCGCACCGGTCAGGTCCAGGGTGGTCATCAGCACGTCCAGGTCGGCCGCGAAGGTGTCGTAGTCGTACCCGCCCCAGGGCTGCGAGGACTCGCCGAAGCCGCGGCGGTCGTAGGTGATGACGCGATGGCCGGCCTCGACGAGAGCGGGCACCTGCGCCTCCCATGAGCGGCCCGACAGCGGCCAGCCGTGGATCAGCACCACGGGGGCGCCGGTGCCCTGGTCGGTGTAGTTGAGCTCGACGGGATGGCCGTTCTCGGTGCCTACTGTGATCTTGGTCATGGGTTCCTCCACGGGATCGGGGTGCGAGGTCGTTGCGCCGCTTGTACACGCTGCAGCGCCTTAGCCCTTCCCGTCGACCTGTGGCCCACACCTGTCGATGCCCGGCCGTACGGTCAGCCGGGCACCTCGATGCCCCTCGGCCGAGCCAGGCAACTGACGGGGGCTCAGGCGCCGATCGCGCTCATCACGTGCTTGACGCGGGTGTAGTCCTCGAAGCCGTACATCGACAGGTCCTTGCCGTAGCCGGAGGCGCCGAAGCCGCCGTGCGGCATCTCGGCGACGAGCGGGATGTGGGTGTTGATCCACACGCAGCCGAAGTCCATCGCCCGGGCCATCCGCATCGCCCGGCCGTGGTCGCGGGTCCAGACACTGGACGCGAGGCCGTAGCGGCTGGCGTTGGCCCAGCGCAGCGCCTCGGCCTCGTCAGTGAACTGCTGGACCGTGATGACCGGCCCGAAGATCTCGTCGGTGACGATCTCGTCGCCCTGCACCAGCCCGCCGACCACGGTCGGCTGGTAGAAGTAGCCGGCCGTGCCCTGCCGGGCGCCACCGGCGGTGACCGTCGCGTGGTCCGGCAGCCGGTCGACGAAGCCGCCGACCCGAGCCAGCTGGCCGGCGTTGTTGAGCGGCCCGTACAGCACGTCCTCGTCGTCCGGCATCCCGGTGCGGGTCTGCCGGGCCTGCTCGGTGAGCGCGTCGAGCAGGTCCCGGTGCACCCGCGGGCCGGCCAGCACCCGGGTCGCGGCGGTGCAGTCCTGGCCGCCGTTGAAGTAGCCGGCCAGCGCGATCGCCTCGGCGGCCGCCGCGATGTCGGCATCGTCGAAGACCACGACCGGCGCCTTGCCGCCGAGCTCCAGGTGCACCCGCTTGACCCGGCGCGACGCCGCCTCGGCGACCGCCATCCCCGCGCGCACCGAGCCGGTGATCGACACCATCGCCGGCACCTCGTCGTCGACGAGCAGCGCGCCGGTGTCGCGGTCGCCGCAGACCACGTTGAACACCCCCGGCGGCAGGAACTCCGCCGCGATCTCGGCGAGCAGCGCGGTGGTGACGGGCGTGGTGTCGCTGGGCTTGAGCACGACGGTGTTGCCGGCCGCGAGTGCGGGCGCAAACTTCCAGACAGCCATCATCATCGGGTAGTTCCAGGGCGTGACCTGGGCGCAGACCCCGACCGGCTCACGTCGTACGAAGGACGTGTGGCCGGCCAGGTACTCACCCGCGGAGCGGCCCTCGAGCACCCGGGCGGCGCCGGCGAAGAAGCGGATCTGGTCGACCATCGGCGGCACCTCCTCGCTGGCCGTCAGCGCCAGCGGCTTGCCGGTGTTGCGGCTCTCGGCCGCGACCAGCTCCGCCGACCGGGCCTCGATGGCGTCGGCGATCCGCAGCATCGCCAGCTGGCGCTCCGACGGCGTCGTCCAGCGCCAGGTCTCGAAGGCCCGGGCCGCGGCGGCGGTGGCAGCACTGACGTCAGCGGTGCCCGACAGCGCCGCCGTCCCGTACGCCGTGCCGGTGGTCGGGTCGATCAGCTCGCTGGTGCGGCCATCGGCTGTCGCGACCCGCTTGCCGTCGACCAGGTTCTGGACCTCGACGCTCACAGCTTGGTCCAGGCGGTCGTCAGGACACTGCGCAGGATCGACTCGATCTCGTCGAAGTGGCTCTGGTCGCAGCCCAGCGGCGGGGCGAGCTGCACGACCGGGTCACCGCGGTCGTCGGCCCGGCAGTACAGCCCCCCGTCGAACAGCGCCTTCGAGAGGAACCCGCGCAGCAGCCGCTCGGACTCGTCGTCGTCGAACGTCAGCTTGGTGGCCTTGTCCTTGACCAGCTCGATCCCGTAGAAGTAGCCGTCGCCGCGCACGTCGCCGACGATCGGCAGGTCCAGCAGCCGCTCGAGGGTGGTCCGGAACGCCTTCTCGTTGTCGAGGACGTTCTGATTGAGCTGCTCGCGGTCGAAGATGTCCAGGTTGGCCATCGCGACGGCCGCCGACACCGGGTGGCCGCCGAAGGTGTAACCGTGCGCGAAGTAGTCGGTGCCGGTCTTGAACGGCTCGAACAGCCGGTCGCTGGCGATCATCGCCCCGATCGGCGAGTAGCCCGACGTCATCCCCTTCGCACAGGTGATGATGTCCGGGAGGTAGCCGAGCTTGTCGCAGGCGAAGGTCGTACCGAGCCGACCGAAGGCGCAGATGACCTCGTCGGAGACCAGCAGCACGTCGTGCCGGTCGCAGATCTCGCGCAGCCGGGCGAAGTAGCCGGGCGGCGGCGGGAAGCAGCCGCCGGAGTTCTGGACCGGCTCGACGAAGACGGCGGCGACGGTGTCGGGGCCCTCCATCTCGATCGCGATCTCGATCTGGTCGGCAGCCCACCGGCCGAACGCCTCGAGGTCGTCGGCGTGCTCCGGCGCCCGGTAGAAGTTGGTGTTGGCAGCCTTGTGGGCGCCCGGCACCAGCGGCTCGAACCACTTCTTGGCGTCCGGGATGCCGGTGATCGACAGCGCCCCCTGCGGGGTGCCGTGGTACGCGACCGCCCTGCTGATGACCTTGTGCTTCATCGGCTTGCCGGTGAGCTTGAAGTACTGCTTGGCCAGCTTCCAGGCGCTCTCGACCGCCTCGCCGCCGCCGGTGGTGAAGAAGACCCGGTTGAGGTCGCCGGGGGCCAGCGAGGCCAGCCGCTCGGCGAGCTGGATGGCCTCCGGGTGCGCGTACGACCAGAGCGGGAAGAAGGCCAGCTCACCGGCTTGCCGGGCGGCGGCGTCGGCGAGTTCGTGGCGGCCGTGGCCGGCCTGTACGACGAACAGCCCGGAGAGCCCGTCGAGGTATCGCCGGCCCCGGTCGTCCCAGATGTAGGCCCCCTCGCCCCGGGTGATCACCGGCACCGAGCCACCCTGCTCGTAGGTCGAGTGCCGGGTGAAGTGCATCCACAGGTGGTCGCGGGCGGATGCGGCCAGCGCACTCTCGGAGAGGCGCTGGTAGCCGGCCGGTGGTGGGCCTGCTTGCGGTGAAACGGTCATGCGGCGCCTCCCAGGACGTCGGACAGCGGGGTGGCGGTCAGGCCGTGCGCCTCGGCGACAGGCGCGGACGTGAGCCCCCCGCCGGTGGCGGACAGCCCGGCGGCGAGCGTCGGGTCGGCGCTGCACGCGCCCCGCCAGCCGTGGTCGGCGAGCGCGAGGACGTACGGCAGCGTGACGTTGGTCAGCGCGTAGGTGGAGGTGTGCGGTACCGCGCCCGGCATGTTGGCCACGCAGTAGAACGTCGATGCGTGCACCCGGAAGACCGGGTCGTCGTGGGTCGTCGGCCGGGTGTCCTCGAAGCAGCCGCCCTGGTCGACCGAGATGTCGACCAGCACCGAGCCGGGCTTCATCCGGCTGACCAGCGCGTTGCTCACCAGCACCGGGGCTTTCGCGCCGGCGACGAGCACCGCCCCGATGACCAGGTCGGCGTCGATGACCGCGCGCTCGACCTCGAAGCCGTTGCTGGCGATGGTCTGCATGTGCCCCTGGTAGATGCGGTCGACCTCGCGCAGCCGGGCGACGTTGCGGTCCAGCAGCAGCACCTCGGCCTGCATCCCGAGCGCGATGGCGGCCGCGTTCATCCCGGAGACGCCGGCGCCGAGCACGACGACCTTCGCGGCGTACACGCCGGACACGCCGCCCATCAGCACCCCGCGGCCGCCCTGCGCCCGCTCCAGGAAGTGCGCCCCGGCCTGTGGCGCCATCCGGCCGGCCACCTCCGACATCGGGGCCAGCAGCGGCAGCGAGCCGTCGGGCAGCTGCACCGTCTCGTACGCGATGGCGGTGGTGCCGCTGGCCAGGATGGCGTCGGTGCACGGCCGGGACGCCGCCAGGTGCAGGTAGGTGAACAGCACCTGGTCCGGCCGCATCCGGCCGTACTCCTCGGCGACCGGCTCCTTGACCTTCAGCACCAGCTCGGCGGTGCCCCAGACGTCGTCAGCGGTGTCGACGACCTTCGCGCCGGCCGCGGCGTAGTCCTCGTCGGGGATCGAGGAGCCCAGACCGGCGCCTCGCTGCACGCTGACCTCGTGCCCGTGCACCACCAGCTCGTGCACCCCGGACGGGGTGACCGCGACCCGGTACTCGTGGTTCTTGACCTCGCTCGGGACGCCGACCCGCATGACCTGGTGCTCCTTCGTCGATGGTGACCACTGTGCGCGACGACGATGTCCGTCGTCAAGAAGCAGGGGTGACGCGGTTCTGGTCGTCGAAGCGGTCACCTTCGCCCGAGACCGTGGCCTCAGGGGAGTCCGCGCGCCCGCCGGACAGCCCGGTGCGCCCGCGGAAGAAGTCTGGCATCCGCAGCTCACACAGCGCCATGACGAGCACCCCCAGCACCAGCGACCCGATACCGAGGATGAACACCCCGCCGATCCCGGCGAAGGAGGTGTTGCCGTAGTCCCCGGCGTACATGTCCTTGGCGCTCTTGAAGAAGCACAGCGTGAGGATCAGCGCCCCGGCCAGCGGCAGGACCAGGCGCGCCAGCACCTCGCGCGGCGTACGCAGGTCGCGGCGGAAGTGCCAGGCGCAGGCGTAGCCGGTGAGCCCGTAGTAGAAGGCGATCACCAGGCCGAGCGCGGCGATCGAGTCGGCCAGCACGTTTCCGCTGACCAGCACCAGCCCGACGTAGAACCCCACGGAGGCGATGCCCATCGCGATCGTGGACGTCGTCGGCGTCTGGAAGCGCGGGTGGATCGAGGAGAACGCCTTCGGGAGCGCCCGGTGCGCCGCCATCGACAGGGTGGTGCGGGCGGTCGGCAGGATCGTCGTCTGCGTCGACGCCGCAGCCGAGCTCAGCACGGCCAGGATCAGGATCTTGCCGAACGTCGAGCCGAGCACCTGGTCGCCGACCACCGCGAGCACGTCGCCCTGGTTGGCCGGATCGGTCAGCACGCCGACCCCCGCCCAGCTCAGGCAGGCGATCGCGACCAGCACGTAGATGCCGAGCAGCAGCAGCGTGGAGATCACCGCGGCCCGGCCCGGCGTGCGCTCCTTGTCGCGGGTCTCCTCGTTCACCGAGACGGCCGAGTCCCACCCCCAGTAGATGAAGACCGCGAGCAGCACACCCTGCGAGAGCTGGCTGAACGAGCCGATCGCGGTCGGGTCGAACCACGACAGCGAGGGCGTGACCGACGTGTCGGGGGCGTGCCCGGTGGCCACCCGGACCAGCGCGATGAGGGCGAACACCGCGAGCGCGAGCAGCTCCACGGCCAGCAGGCCGTACTGCACGCGTGCCGAGAGCTCGATGCCGCGGTAACAGATGTAGGTCAGGCCGATGATCCACAGCGAGCCCACCAGTGTCGTCCAGAAGCTGCTCGTCGCCAGGCCGTCGGCGCCGAACAGGAGGAAGCCGTACTGCCCGGCGATCTGGGCCAGGTTGGCCATCACCACGACGTCGGCGACGATGATGCCCCAGCCGCCCATCCAGCCGGTACGCGGACCGAAGGCCTTGGCAGCCCAGGTGAACGTCGTGCCGCAGTCCGGGTCGACGTGGTTGAGCTCGCGGTAGGCGTACGCAATGCAGAACATCGGGATGAACGCCAGCAGCAGGACCGCCGGCGTCTGGAAGGCGACGGCTGCCGCCACAAAGCCGATCGTCGCGGCCAGGCTGTAGCCGGGGGCCGTCGAGGACACCCCGATCACCACGCTCGAGAGCAGCCCCAGCGCCCCCGTCTTGAGCCCCTTGTCGCCGTCACCGAGCTGGGGCTGCCATTGCGTCTGGGTCACCGTGCCTCCGTCCGAGCTTTCGTCCAGCACGTCGTGTCGGAGACGGTTCTCGCAGATGGATGTCGCTTTGACAAGCAGTTCCGTCGTCGACACCCGTTCGGGGGACCGGAGCGCTTGTCGCAGGCGTTCGGCGCGGGCAGGATGGGCTGCCCCTACCAGGAGGCCGCATGCCGCCCGCGCCCCGCCGCTCCCGCCTCGTGCTCGCCCCGGCGACGGGCCCACTGCTCGACGACGTCGGCAAGGCGATCCTGCGCGAGCTGCAGGAGGACGGCCGGCGTTCCTACACCGCCATCTCCGGTGCGGTCGGGCTGTCCGAGGCGGCTGTGCGGCAGCGCGTGAAGGCGCTCGTGGACAGCGGCCTGATGCAGATCGTGGCCGTCACCGACCCGCTGACGCTCGGCTTCGGGGTGATGGCGAGCATCGGCGTGATGGTCACCGGCGACTCGCGCGAGGTCGCCGAGATGCTCAGCGAGATCGACGAGGTCGACTACTGCGTGCTGACCTCCGGCCGGTACGACCTGCAGCTCGAGGTCGTCTGCCGCGACAACGAGCACCTGCTGACCATCATCAACGACCGGATCCGCACGGTGCCCGGAGTCCGGGAGACCGAGACCTCGATCTGCCTGCGGGTGCACAAGCAGACCTACAACTACGGGACGCCCTGATGGGCGCTGAGCTCCCGGCGCTGCTGCACCCGTTCGCCCGGCCCGCCGCGCCGGCCGACAGCTTCGTGCGGATGGTGCGTGGCGAGGGGGCGCTGGTCTACGACGGGGCCGGCCGGCGCTACGTCGACGCGATGGCCTCGCTCTGGTACTGCAACGTCGGGCACGGCCGGGCGGAGATCGCCGAAGCGGTCGCCCGCCAGCTGCGCGAGCTCGAGACCTACCACTGCTTCGAGCGCTTCGCGGGGCCCGGCGCGGAGGAGCTCGCGGAGCGGCTGGTGTCGATCGCGCCGGTGCCCGGCAGCCGGGTCTTCCTCACCAGCGGCGGTTCGGAGGCCGTCGACACCGCGCTCAAGCTCAGCCGGGCCGCACACACCCAGGCGGGGCGGCCGGAGCGCACGATCGTCATCAGCC
>JAYVYM010000245.1:0-10216 GCA_043784245.1 Frankiales bacterium | reverse complement strand
TACGCCTCGCAGGAGAACTACAACCTGGCGCAGGGCCGGGTGGGCGGCTCGCTGACCCCGGACCAGAAGTGGGTCGAGAGCATGTACGAAGCGCTGCTGCTCGGCCGGCCGGCGAGTCCGCAGGAGCGGGCCTCCTGGAACGCGGTCCAGGCCGCAAACGGCAGGCTGGCGGTCGCGACCTCGATCTACGGCTCGCAGGAGAACCTGGTCCGACGGGTCAACGCCCTCTACCGCCAGCTGCTCGGGCGAGATGCCGACCCGACGGGCCTGGCGGGCTGGCCGGCTGTCATCGCACGTGATGGCGACCTCTCACTGGCCGCCACCCTCGCCACCTCGGAGGAGTACTACGCCAGGGCTCAGACCCGCTAGGGCTGGGCAGGCGCCCGTCGTGCGGCTCAGGCGGCTACTCGCCGGCGTCGTCGATCCAGGCCATCATCGGCCGCAGCTGCGCACCGGTCACCTCGATCGGGTGCTTGGCCTGCGCGGCGCGGTAGGCCTGCATCCGTGGGCGCCCGGCGTCGTCATCGGCGATCAGGGCCTTGGTGAAGGTGCCGTCCTGGATCTCGGCGAGCACCTGCCTCATCGCGTCCTTGACGGCCGGCGTGATGATCCGCGGACCGGTCACGTAGTCGCCGAACTCCGCGGTGTCCGAGATCGACCAGCGCATCTTGCCGATGCCGCCCTCGTACATGAGGTCCACGATCAGCTTGAGCTCGTGCAGGCACTCGAAGTAGGCGACCTCGGGCTGGTAGCCGGCCTCGGTCAGCACCTCGAAGCCGGCCTGCACCAGCGCACTGGCGCCGCCGCAGAGCACCGCCTGCTCACCGAACAGGTCGGTCTCGGTCTCCTCGGTGAACGTCGTACGCAGCACGCCGGCGCGGGTGCCGCCGATCGCCTTCGCGTAGGCGAGTGCGAGCGCGAGCGCGGTGCCGGTCGGGTCCTGCTCGACGGCGACCAGACAGGGCACGCCGCGGCCGTCCACGAACTGCCGGCGGACCAGGTGACCGGGGCCCTTGGGGGCGACCATCGCGACGTCGACGCCGGCCGGCGGGGTGATCAGGCCGAACCGGATGTTGAGCCCGTGGCCGAACATCAGCAGGTCGCCGTCCTGCAGGTTCGGGGCGACGTCGGTCTCGTACAGGCTGCGCTGCACGGTGTCGGGTGCCAGGATCATGATTACGTCGGCCTCGGCGCAGGCCGCTGCCGGCGTCACGACGCGCAGGCCCTGGGACTCGGCCTTCGCCCGGCTCGCGGACCCCGCCGGTAGCCCGACGCGGACGTCGACCCCGGAGTCGCGCAGCGACAGCGCATGGGCGTGGCCCTGGCTGCCGTATCCGAGGACGGCCACCTTGCGGGCCGCGAGCAGAGCCAGGTCGGCGTCGTCGTCGTAGTAGATCTCGGCCACGGGGAGGAGCTCCTTCGTCAGTGGGTGGGTGGTCTCTAGCCCGCGCTGCGCAGCCGCTCGACGCCGGTCATCGACCGCGAGCCGCGCCCAAGGGCCACCATGCCGCTCTGCACCAGCTCTCGGATGCCGAACGGCTCAAGCACCCGGATCAGTGCGGCGAGCTTGTCGCGCGTGCCGGTCGCCTCCACGGTGACGGCGTCGGCGGCGACGTCGACGACCTTCGCGCGGAACAGCTGCACCGTCTCGAGGACATGGCTGCGGGTGGCGAGGTCGGCCTTCACCTTCACCAGCAACAACTCGCGCTGCACGCTGGCGTCAGGGTCGAGCTCGACGATCTTCAGGACGTTGATGAGCTTGTTGAGCTGCTTGGTGACCTGCTCCAGCGGCAGATCCTCGACGGTGACGACAATCGTCATGCGGCTGATCGCCGCCCGCTCGGTCGGCCCGACGGCCAGACTCTCGATGTTGAAGCCGCGCCGGCTGAACAGCGCCGCGACCCGGGCGAGGACCCCGGGCTTGTCCTCGACCAGGACCGACAGCGTGTGCCGGGTCGTCCGTGGCGCGTCTGCCGTTCCCGAGTGCAGAGCCGACTGCAGCGCCATCAGACGTCCTCCTCTGTCCAGACCGGGCGGGTGTCGCGGGCGGCCAGGATCTCGTCGTTACTGGTTCCGGCGGCGACCATCGGCCAGACCATCGCGTCGGCGCCGACGACGAAGTCGATGACGACCGGCGCGTCGTTGATCGCCATCGCCTTCTCGATCGTGGCGTCGACCTCGGCAGCCGTTTCGCAGCGCAGCCCGATGCAGCCCATCGCATCGGCGAGCTTGACAAAGTCGGGGATGCGCTGCGTGGGCCGGTCGGGCGCCGACAGCCCGGTGTTGCTGTAGCGACCCTGGTAGAACAGCGTCTGCCACTGCCGCACCATGCCGAGGTTGCCGTTGTTGATCACGGCCACCTTGATCGGGATACCTTCGATGGCGCAGGTGACGAGCTCCTGGTTGGTCATCTGGAAGCAGCCGTCGCCGTCGATCGCCCAGACCTCGGCGTCCGGGCGCCCGACCTTCGCGCCCATGGCGGCCGGCACCGCGTACCCCATGGTGCCCAGGCCGCCGGAGTTGAGCCAGGTGTAGGGGTGCTCGTAGGAGATGTACTGGCTGGCCCACATCTGGTGCTGTCCGACGCCGCTGGCGATGATCGCCTCGGGGCCGACAAGCTGCCCGATCCGGCGGATGACGTGCTGCGGGGCGAGCGAGCCGTCGCTCGGCTCCTCGAAGCCCAGCGGGTAGGTCTCACGCCAACCGTCGAGCTGGCGCCACCAGGCTGTGAGGTCGGCGCGGGTGCCGGCCGCGTATGCCTGCTGCACTGCGACCGCGAGGTCGGCGATGGTCTCGCGGCAGTCGCCGACGATCGGCACGTCGGCGACGCGGTTCTTGCCGATCTCGGCCGGGTCGATGTCGGCGTGGATCACCGCCGCGCCGGTGGCGAAGGAGCTCAGCTTGCCGGTCACCCGGTCGTCGAACCGGGCGCCGAGGCAGATCAGCAGGTCGCTCTTCTGCAGGGCCGTCACCGCGGCCACGTTGCCGTGCATGCCCGGCATGCCGAGGTTCTGAGGATGGCTGTCGGGGAAGGCGCCGCGCGCCATCAGCGTCGTGACGACCGGGATGCCGGTCAGCTCGGCGAGCACCCTGAGCTCCGCGGCAGCGCGCGCCTTGAGCACACCGCCACCGATGTACAGCACCGGCCGTCGGGCCTCCGCGACCAGCCGGGCTGCCTCGCGGACCTGCTTGCCGTGCGGCCGGGTCGTCGGGTGGTAGCCGGGCAGGTCGATCTGCGGCGGCCAGGCGAACTCGCCGCGCCCGGTCAGGACATCCTTGGGGATGTCGACCAGCACCGGCCCCGGCCGGCCGGTGCCCGCCAGGTGGAAGGCCTCGGCGATGGTGCGCGGGATGTCGTCGGCGGACGTGACGAGGAAGTTGTGCTTGGTGATCGGCATCGTGATGCCGACGATGTCGGCCTCCTGGAAGGCGTCGGTGCCGATCGCCGCGCTGGGTACCTGCCCGGTGATCGCGACGATCGGGACGGAGTCCATGTAGGCGTCGGCGATCGGGGTGACCAGGTTGGTGGCGCCCGGGCCGCTGGTGGCCATGCAGACGCCGACCCTGCCGGTGGCCTGGGCGTAGCCCTCCGCCGCGTGCCCGGCGCCCTGCTCGTGCCGGACCAGGATGTGCCGCAGCTTGGTCGAGTCGAACAGCGGGTCGTACGCGGGCAGGATGGCGCCACCGGGGATCCCGAAGATGACCTCCGCGCCCACGCTCTCCAGCGAGCGCACGAGCGACTGGGCTCCGGTGAGGCTCTCGGGCATCTGTCCTTCTCCTGCTCTGGCTTGCTGCGGACAAAGAAAGACCCCTCGTGCGGGGCACGGAGGGGTGAGCGCGTCGGCCGCGGAGGCGGCGGGCGCGCTAGGGAACTACGAGGAGGCAACGCATGAAGCCAGCATGCCGTAGGCACCACCAGGTGTCAAAGCTGGTGAGACGCCTGTCCCAGGATGCGGGACGCCCCTGCGCGCCCCACGGGCCGTCCGGGCGCCGTCTCACGTCGGACGGCCGGGAGGGGCGAGCCGGTCAGCCGGTGACGGCGCCCTGGGCGGCAGAGCCGACGAGCTTGGCGTACTTGCCGAGCACGCCGGTGGTGTAGCGGGGCTCCAGCGGCTTCCAGCCGGCCCGCCTGCGCTCGAGCTCGGCCGGCTCGACCAGCAGATCGAGGCGGCCGGCCGCGAGGTCCAGCCTGATGCGGTCGCCATCCTGGACCAGCGCGATCGGGCCGCCGTCGCAGGCTTCGGGTGCCACGTGGCCGACGCACAGCCCGGTCGTCCCGCCGGAGAAGCGGCCGTCGGTGAGCAGCAGCACGTCCTTGCCCAGGCCGGCGCCCTTGATGGCGCCGGTGACCATCAGCATCTCGCGCATGCCGGGGCCACCCTTGGGTCCTTCGTACCGGATGACGCAGACGTCGTTTTTCACGAGCGTGCCGTCGACGACGGCGTCCATGCAGCCCTGCTCGCCGTCGAACACCCGCGCAACGCCCTCGAAGACGGCCTCGTCAAAGCCCGCGCTCTTCACGACCGCGCCCTCGGGGGCCAGCGATCCATGCAGGATGGAAATGCCGCCGGTGCGGTGGATCGGATTGCTCATCGCCCGCAGCACCTTGCCGTCCAGGTCCGGCGGAGCGATGTCGGCGAGGTTCTCGGCCATCGTCCGGCCGGTCACCGTCAGGCAGTCGCCGTGCAGCAGCCCGGCGTCGAGCAGCGCGCGCATCACCACCGGCACCCCGCCGATCCGATCGATGTCAGTCATCACGTACCGGCCGAAAGGCTTCACGTCGGCCAAATGCGGCACCCGCGCGCCGATCCGGCTGAAGTCGTCGTAGGACAGCTCCACCCGCGCCTCGTGCGCGATGGCCAGCAGGTGCAGTACCGCGTTGGTCGAGCCGCCGAGCGCCATAACGACGGTGATGGCGTTCTCGAAGGCATCCTTCGTGAGGATCTGGCGGGCCGTGGTGCCGGCGTCCACCAACCGGACGACGGCCTCACCCGAGGCCACGGCGTAGGCGTCACGGCGCCGGTCCACGGCGGGCGGAGCGGCGCTGCCGGGCAGTGACATGCCCAGCGCCTCGGCCGCGCTGGCCATCGTGTTGGCGGTGTACATCCCGCCGCAGGCGCCCTCGCCGGGGCAGGTCGCCTTCTCGATGCGGGTCAGCTCGTCGCGGGTGATCAGGCCGCGGGCACACGCGCCGACACCCTCGAAGACGTCGATGATCGTCAGGTCGCGACCGTCGAGCCGGCCGGGCAGCGTCGAGCCGGCGTAGAGGAACACCGCGGCCAGATCCAGCCGTGCGGCCGCCATCAGCATGCCCGGCAGCGACTTGTCGCAGCCCGCGAGCAAGACCGAGCCGTCCAGCCGCTCGGCGAACATCACGGTCTCGACGGAGTCGGCTATGACCTCGCGCGACACCAGCGAGGCGCGCATCCCCTCGTGCCCCATCGAGATGCCGTCCGAGACCGAGATCGTGCCGAACTCCATCGGGAAGCCGTTGGCCGCCCGGACCCCCTGCTTGGCGGCCTTCGCCAGCCGGTCCAGCGACAGGTTGCACGGGGTGATCTCGTTCCAGGACGACGCCACGCCGATCTGCGGCTTGGTCATGTCGTCATCGGTCATCCCGATGGCGCGGAGCATCGCCCGGGCAGGGGCGCGCTGGTCGCCCTCGGTCACGTCGGTGCTGCGGGGCTTGCGGGTGCTCACGGGCCAGCCACCTCGGGGTCGCGGGGAGGGCTCCGACCTTACGCGTCGCTGCAGCGGGTGACAGGCTCGCGCCGTGCAGCCCGTGCGGTTCGGCCCCGACCGGATCCTGCTGTTCCCGGTGCTGATCTTCCTGCTGGGCTCGCTGCCGGCGGCGGGTTCGAGCCGGCTGCTGCTGCCGCTGCTGCTGCTCCCGCTCGGTGCCGCCGGCTGGGTCCTGCGGGCCCGCGTCGTCGTCAGTGACCGCGGGCTGCTGGTGTGCAACGGCCTGCGGGCCCGGACCCACCCGTGGTCGTCGGTGTCGGGTATCGACGTCCCGCGGCGCGGACCGGCCCGGCTGCTCCGCCACGGCGCGCGGGCGGTGCCGATGACCGCGCTGCCGCGGGGGCGGCTGCGCGAGCTGCTGGCGTTGGCGCCGGTCAGCGGATCCGACGCCCCCGCCGGCCCCGAGCCGACGTGAACACGGCCAGCCCCCGCCGCCCCCTCGTGGTGATCCAGGCAAGCCCAGTGTCGTCAGGGCGACGCTGCGGGGACCTGGAGCACCCTGGGTCGAGCGCCGCGCCGGTTTAGAGTCCGCCGCGTGCCCCGCGCTTTCGATGTCAGCAGCGCGGACGGCACCGTCGTACGCGGCTGGCGCAGCGACGGGGAGGGCATCCCGGTCCTGCTGAGCAATGGCCTGGGCACGGTGCCGCAGGCCTGGCCGGCGCTGATCTCACCGGACAGCGGCTACGACGTCGTCTCCTGGTACTACCGCGGCACCTTCGGCACAGCTCGCCCGGCCGACCCGTCGCGGGTGCGCGTCGAGGATCACGTCGACGACGCCCTCGCGGTGCTGGACGCGGCAGGCATCGAGCAGGCGCTGGTCGCCTGCTGGTCGATCGGCGTCAACACCGCCTTCGCACTGGCCGAGCGGCACCCCGAGCGGGTCGCCGGCCTGCTCGCGGTCGCCGGCGTACCGGGCGGGACGTTCGCCACCATGGGCGCGCCCTGGCGGGTGCCGCGCCGGCTGCGCCAGCCGATCGCGACCGCCGCCGCACGAGGGGTGCAGGCCCTCGGCCCGGCGCTCACCTGGCTGGCGCCGAAGGTGCCGATCGGCCCCCGGGCCGCCTGGCTGGTGACGCACACCGGGCTCATCGGCCGGACGGCGCGGCCGGACGTGCTGGTGCCGATGCTGAGCGAGTTCCTCGTGCAGGACTGGGGCTGGTACATGCACCTCGCGCTGGCAGCGAGCCGGCATCAGGCGATGGACCTGGCGTTCGTACGCTGCCCGACGACCCTGCTGGCGGGCGCGTCGGACGTGCTGACGTCGATGCACGACGTCGTCCAAGCCGCCTCGAAGATCGCCGATGCGCGGGTCAGCGTCCTGCCGGGTACGCACTTCCTGCCGCTCGAGCACCCCGAGCTCATCCAGGTCGCGCTCGGCGAGCTGGCGGCCCGCACGCCACTGCGCCGCTGACTCCCGGTCACCGGGCACCGTCGGGCCGGCCCGGTGCTGTGTCGGTGGGCGGCTGCGCCTAGCGAGGCCGACACTGAGGTGCATGGCCGCGTACCGACCACCCGCCGTCGTGCTGCTCCTCGTCCTGGTCCTGGCCGCCGGCGGCTGCGGCAGCGCTGCGCCGACCGCGGCGCCCCTCAGCTCCGACAGTTCCGGCCGCCCCGCGACGCCCGCGGCCCCGAAGGTCCTCTCCAGTGGCCTGGTCGCCCCGTGGGGCCTGGCGTTCCTCCCGGGCGGCGACGCCCTGGTCAGCGAGCGTGACAGCGCCCGGGTGCTGCGCATCCCCGCTCGCGGCGGCGCCCCGGTCGAGGTCGGGCGGGTCGCCGAGGCTCGACCTGCCGGCGAGGGTGGGCTGCTCGGCCTCGCGGTGAGCCCTTCGTACGCCGTGGACAGCACGGTCTTTGCGTACGTCACGACGGCCACCGACAACCGGATCGTCCGCTTCCGGCTCGGTGGCCCCACCCAGCCGGTCCTCACCGGCATCCCGAAGGGCACCATCCACAACGGTGGCCGGCTGGCGTTCGGGCCGGACGGCAGCCTGTACGCCGGCACCGGTGACACCGGCAACACCGCTTTCGCGCAGAACCCCGCCTCGCTCGGCGGGAAGGTGCTGCGGATGACCGCGAACGGTGCGCCGGTCGGCGGCGCGTCCTCGGTGGTGTTCTCGATCGGTCACCGCAACGTGCAGGGCCTGGCCTTTGACGACGCCGGCCGGCTGTGGGCGACCGAGTTCGGCCAGAACCGCTTCGACGAGGTCAATCAGGTGCAGGCCGGCGACGACGGCGGTTGGCCGCTGGTCGAGGGCCCGGGCGACGGCGGCGGTCGCTTCGCCGCGCCGAAGGTGACCTGGCCCACCGACCAGGCCAGCCCATCGGGTCTGACCGTGCTCAACGGCGCGCTGTACGTCGCGGCCCTGCGGGGCGAGCGGCTCTGGCGGGTCCCCCTGGACGGACGTGGCGGGACGGGGCAGCCCGAGCCCATGCTGCAGGGCAGGTACGGCCGGCTGCGGGCGGCCGTCGCAGCCCCCGACGGGTCGCTGTGGCTGCTGACCAGTAACCGCGACGGTCGCGGGCAGCCGGGCCCGGACGATGACCGATTGCTGCGTCTGACCGTCTGAGTGGCCGCGTCCCGCGGGTAGTCCGGCGGTGTCTGCGGCACGATGGTGACGTGACGACGACCTCCACGCGCTCGGCTGCCTCGCAGACCGTGGTGTCGGACCGCCGCAGCGCGCAGGCCCGGGCTGCGGCCACCGCCGTCGAAGCCGCGCGACCGCTGCCCAGGGGGGCGGTCCGCGGCCTGATCCGGCTGGTCGCCGACGTGGTCCGCAAGAGCGACCGGGACCGCCTGCTGGGGCTCGCGGGCGAGAACGCCTTCATGGCCGTGCTGACCACGTTCCCGGTGATGATCGTGGTTGCGGCCGTCCTCGGCCAGCTCTCCCTCGTCGTCGGGGCGGCCAACGCCCGCCGGGTCGAGAACTCAGTCCTGCGGTTTCTCACAGACCTGCTCACCAGCAGCGCCGGCCCGGCCATCGCGACCGCACGCCACCTGTTCGAGACCAGCGGCAACACCCTGACGCTCGCCCTCGTGCTGGCGCTCGGATCGCTCGCGCAGGCGTTCGCGTCGATCATCAACACCGTCACCCTGGCGTACGACGTGCACGACACCCGGGGCTGGTGGAAGCGACGCCGGCTCGGGCTGCTGGTCGGCATCGGCAGCGTGCTGATGGCGGTCATCGTCATCACGCTGGTCGTCGTCGGTCCGCTGTTTGCCGCCTCCGATGTCGTGGCCAGCGTGGGCCTGGCCCGGGAGTACTCCATGCTGTGGTCCTACCTGCGCTGGCCGGTGGCCTTCTTCGCGCTGATCCTGTGGGCGACGACGATGTTCCACCTGTGCCCGGACCGGGCCGGGCCATGGCTCAGAGGCCTGCCGGGCGGCCTGCTGACAGCCGTCCTGTGGCTGGCCGCGTCGATCGGCTTCAACCTCTACCTCGACATCGCGCTCGAGACCTCTCCGGTCTTCGGGGCGCTCGGTGGCGGGCTCATCGTCATGACCTGGCTCTACCTGCTGTGCTTCGGCCTGCTGGTGGGCGCCGAGCTCAACGCGGTACTGATGGCCCGCCGGGTGCTGACCGCCCAGGCCGATCCCACCCCGGCTGCGCAGCGGATCCGCCGCCGGGTGCTGCGTCGCCGTCGCGCGCCGGCCCCGTCCTGACCTGACCGGTCAGCCCTGGACACCCAGCCGCTCGAGCACCAGCCGCCGTACGACGCCCGCGTCGGCCTGCCCGCGGGTTGATCTCATGACGGCACCGACCAGCGCCCCGGCGGCCTGCACCTTGCCCGAGCGCACCTTCTCGGCGACGTCGGGTTGCGCGAGGATAGCCGCGTCCACGGCCGCGCCGAGGGCGCCCTCGTCGGACACGATGGCGAGCCCGCGGGCCGCCACGACCTCGTCCGGCCCGCCCTCACCGGCGAGCACCCCCGCCACGACCTGCCTGGCCAGCCCCGAGGTCAGCGTCCCCCCGGCAACCAGCGCGACGAGGCGGGCGACCTGCGCCGGGGTGACCGGCAGCTCGGCCGGCTCGACGCCTGCGGTGTTCGCCGCCTGCGCCAGCGCGCCGAGCCACCAGTTGCGAGCCTCCGCGGCGGGCGCGCCGGCCGCCACGGTGGAAAGGACGAGGTCGAGCACGCCGGCATTGACCATCGCCCGGCTGTCCGGCGCCGAGAGCCCCAGCCGGCCGACCAGCTCGCGCCGGCGCACCGACGGCGGCGCGGGCAGGGCTTCGCGCAACGCGGCGACCCACTGCCGGTCGGGCGCGATGGGCACCAGGTCGGGCTCGGGGAAGTAGCGGTAGTCCATCGCCTCCTCCTTGGACCGACCGGACGAGGACGTGCCGCTGGCCTCGGAGAAGTGCCGGGTCTCCTGCACGATGCGCTCGCCGGCCCGCAATCGCGCCGCCTGCCGCTCGACCTCCGAGCGCACGGCCCGCTCGACTGAGCGCAGCGAGTTGACGTTCTTGGTCTCCGA
>JAYVYM010000244.1:0-6594 GCA_043784245.1 Frankiales bacterium | reverse complement strand
GACGCACCCATGCCCCCCGCCCCGCGCCCCCCGACGGCGGCGGCCGGACCCCGACGGCGGGCGGTCGGGGGTAGGGGCTGGCGAGGCCGCGCGATACGGCCCGATCGCGACCGCGTGCACCCGCGGGTAGGGTCTCGTGTGTGGCGTACCTGGACCATGCGGCGTCGACGCCCGTGCTCCCCGAGGCCGTCGAGGCCGTGCTGGCTGCGATGACGAGGGGCGGCAACGCCTCCTCGCTGCACGGGTCCGGTAGGCGGGCCAGGCGCGCAGCCGAGGAGGCCCGCGAGAGCGTGGCGGCCTCGCTCGGCGCCCGGCCGTCCGAGGTGCTGTTCACCAGCGGCGGTACGGAGAGTGACAACCTCGCGGTCAAGGGGATGTTCTGGGCGCGGCGCGCCGTCGACCCGCGGCGCACCCGCATCCTGGCCAGCGCGGTGGAGCACCACGCGGTGATCGATGCCGTCGACTGGCTGGTCGCACACGAGGGCGCAACGGTCAGTTGGCTGCCCGTCGACGCGCTGGGTCGCGTTCACCCCGAGGTCCTCGCCGGCGCGCTCGACGACGACGTCGCCCTGGTCAGCGTGATGTGGGCCAACAACGAGGTCGGCACCGTCCAACCGATCAGTGCGCTCGTGGACGTCGCCCATCGCGTCGGGGTGCCCCTGCACACCGACGCCGTGCAGGCCGTGGGGCAGCTGCCCGTCGACTTCGCCGCCAGCGGGGTCGACGCACTGACCCTCACCGGACACAAGTACGGCGGCCCGCTCGGGACCGGCGCGCTGCTGCTCGGGCGCGCAGTCGACTGCACCCCGCTGCTGCACGGCGGCGGCCAGGAGCGCGACGTGCGCTCCGGCACCCTCGACGTACCGTCGCTGGCGGGGCTGGCCGCCGCGACCTCCGTTGCCGTCGACCGGCAGCCCGAGACGGCGCGTCGACTCGCTGCCCTGCGCGACGACCTGGTGCGCCGGGTACTCGCCGCTGTCCCCGACGCCGTGCTCAACGGCGACCCGATCGACCGGCTGCCCGGCAACGCGCACTTCTCCTTCCCGGGCTGCGAGGGTGACTCCCTGCTGCTGCTGCTGGACGCCCGCGACGTGGAGGTCTCGACCGGCTCGGCGTGCTCCGCCGGTGTCGCCAGGCCATCGCACGTCCTGGTCGCGATGGGCGCCGACCTTGAGCGCGCGAGCAGCTCGCTGCGCTTCTCGCTCGGCTCCACCTCCACGGCCGCCGACGTCGACGCGCTGCTCGACGCGCTGCCGGCCGTCGTCGAACGCGCCCGGCGCGTTCCGGCCCGGTGAGGCTGCCTGCCGCTGTCACGTCGCTGCCGCTAGCGGTCGGTGGCGGCTCGCGGTGAAGCTGCTGGCCGCCATGTCCGGTGGGGTCGACTCGGCGGTTGCCGCCGCACTCGCGGTCGAGGCCGGGCACGACGTCACCGGTGTCCACCTTGCGCTGTCCGAGGCCCCCGCCGAGCTGCGCACCGGCGCGCGCGGCTGCTGCAGCCGGGAGGATGCCCGCGACGCCGCCCGCGCCGCCGACGTGCTGGGTATCCCGTTCTACGTGTGGGACCTCGCCGCCCGCTTCCGCGCCGACGTCGTCGACGACTTCGTCGCCGAGTACGCCGCCGGCCGTACCCCGAATCCGTGCCTGCGGTGCAACGAGCACATCAAGTTCACTGCCGTGCTCGAGCGCGCGCTGGCGCTCGGCTTCGACGCGGTCGTCACCGGCCACCACGCCCGCCTCGCGAACGGTGAGCTGCGCCGGTCCGTCGATGTCGCGAAGGACCAGTCCTACGTACTCGCGGTGCTGCGTCCGGACCAGCTCGCCGCCACCGTGCTGCCGCTGGGCGAGCTCACCAAGACCCAGGTCCGCCAGCAGGCGGCGGCCCGCGGGCTGGGCGTCGCGGACAAGCCCGACTCGCACGACGTGTGCTTCATCGGCGACGGTGACACCGCCGGATTCCTGCGCCGGCGGCTGGGCGAGCAGCCGGGTCCGGTCGTCGACGCGCTGACCGGAGCCGTCATCGGCCAGCACGCCGGCGCGTACGGCTTCACCGTCGGCCAGCGCCGCGGGCTCGACCTGCGGGTCCCCGCCGCCGATGGCCGGCCGCGCTACGTCCTGGCTGTCGAGCCGGTCAGCCGCACCGTCACCGTCGGCCCGGCCCAGGCCCTTGACGTGCTGGCGCTGGAAGCCCAGCGGCCGGTCTGGACGGGGCGCGAGCTGCCCTTGCCGCTGGGCTGTGACGTGCAGCTGCGTGCGCACGGGGCGGTGTATCCGGCGGTCGTCAGCGGGCAGGGCGACGGCTGGTCGCTGGCTCTTGGCAGCCCGGCCCGCGGGGTCGCGCCCGGGCAGGCCGCCGTGCTGTACGACGGTGACCGGGTGCTCGCCAGCGCGACGCTGCGCTGAGCCGGCCGGCTGTCCTACCCCCGCACTACGCTCGCGGCCATGCCTGGCGACGACGTACGACTGACCGACCGCGGCCCGGTCGCCGCACCCCCGGCCGGCGCGTGAGCGACCCCGACACGCTGCCGTGGGGGACCGGTACGGCGACGGGGATCGGCAGCCTGCCCGGCACCGACCCGGTCGAGGCGACCAGGATGGTGCTGGCCGAGCTCGAGGCCATGCCGTTCCTGGCGGAGCTGCCCGGACGCGGTCCCGACGGTGACCTGGCCGGCCGCACCTGTGCGTTGCTGGCCGATCTGCCGGTGGACCTCCAGCCCGGCGGCTGGCGGCTGGTCGAGCGGCCCGGCCGCGACCAGCGCCGGGCGCACGACGCGCTCTCCCGCGACCTGGACGCCCTCGAGGAGGCGGCGGTCGCGTCGCCGCCGGCCCTGCTCAAGGTCCAGGCGGCGGGGCCGTGGACGCTCGCGTCGGTGCTGGAGCTGCGCGGCCTGGAGCGGGCGCTGTCCGATCCGGGCGCCGTGCGCGACCTGACCGCGAGCCTGGCAGAAGGGCTCAGCGCCCACCTGGCGGACCTGCGGCGGCGGCTGCCCGGCACGGTGCTGGTGCTGCAGCTCGACGAGCCGGCGCTACCGGCGGTGCTTGCCGCCCGGGTGCCGACCAGTAGCGGCTTCGCGACCTTGCGGGCCCCGCAGCCGGTGTTGGTCGCCGACCACCTGCGCACCGTGCTGGCCGTGACCGACCAGAGCGTCGTGCACTGCTGCGCGCCGCGCCCGCCGCTGGGGCTGCTGCTGCAGGCGGGCGCCCGACACCTCTCTGTCGACGCCAGGCTGCTCTCTGAGTCCGACGACGATGTGCTCGGCGCCGCCGTCGAGCGCGGCACCGGCCTGCTGCTGGGCTGCGTGCCGGCGCTGGACGCCCCGCTGGCACCGGTGGCTGACGTCCTGGCTCCGGTGCGCAGGCTGTGGCGTCGGCTCGGCCTGTCGCCGGAGCAGCTCGCCAGCACAGTCGTGATCACGCCGACCTGCGGCCTGGCCGGCGCCTCGCAGGCGTATGCCACGAAGGCCCTCCGGCACTGCGTAGAGGCGGCCCGCGCGCTGGAGAAGGAGCCCCTGTGAGCGGAGCATGCAGGCGGTGCCCCGCGACGAAGGAGCGGGCGCGCCGGTTGCCTGCGAAGCGAGCCCCGGTGTGGCTGTGAGCGCACCGGCCACCGACGCCGCCCGGGTGAGGCACGCGGCGCTGGCCCGGGAGGTGGAGGAGCACTCCTTCCGCTACTACGTGCTTGACGCGCCGACCACCTCCGACGCCGGCTACGACGCGGCGATGGTCGAGCTGCGAGAGCTCGAGCAGGCGCACCCGGAGCTGCGTACGCCCGACTCCCCGACCCAGAAGGTGATGGGCAGCTGGTCGACGGACTTCGCGCCGGTCCAGCACCTCGAGCGGTTGATGAGCTTGGCCAACGTGTTCAGCGCCGTCGAGCTCGAGGCATGGGCCGGCCGGGTGCACAAGGAGGTCGGCGATGCGGCGCGCTGGCTGTGCGAGCTGAAGATCGACGGCCTGGCCGTCGATCTCGTCTATTCCGGCGGCCAGCTCGTTCGGGCCGCAACCCGTGGCGATGGACGCACCGGTGAGGACATCACGCCAAACGTCCGTACGCTGCGCAGTGTCCCGCCCCGGCTGCTCGGCGATGGCGTGCCGGCGCTGCTGGAGGTACGCGGTGAGGTCTTCATCGCCAGCGCGGACTTCACCGCTCTCAACGAAGGGTTGGTCGCCGAGGGGCGGGCGCCGTTCGCCAACCCGCGCAACGCCGCCGCCGGCAGCCTGCGCCAGAAGGACCCCCGGGTCACCGCGACCCGCCCGCTGAGCCTGATCCTGCACGGCCTCGGGGCGCGTGAGGGCTGGGAGCCGGCGACGCAGAGCGGTGCCTACGCGCAGTTGCAGGCCTGGGGCCTGCCGGTCAGCAGCCGGTTCGAGGTCTTCGACGACCTGGCCGGTGCGCTCGGCTTCATCGGGCGCTGGGGAGAGCACCGGCACGACGTGGAGCACGAGATCGATGGGGTTGTCGTCAAGGTCGACCAGCTGCCGCTGCAACGCCGGCTCGGCGCCACCAGCAGCGCACCGCGCTGGGCGATCGCCCACAAGTACCCGCCGGAGGAGGCCACCACCACGCTCCACGACATCCGGGTCAACGTCGGTCGTACCGGCCGGGTCACGCCGTTCGCGTACATGGAGCCGGTGCTGGTCGGCGGCGTCATGGTCAAGCTGGCGACGCTGCACAACCAGGACGAGGTACGCCGCAAGGGCGTGCTGATCGGCGACACCGTCGTCGTTCGGCGGGCCGGCGATGTGATCCCAGAGGTGGTCGGGCCCGTCGCGGCGCTGCGCGACGGCAGCGAGCGGACATTCGTGATGCCGACGCACTGCCCCGAGTGCGGCACCGAGCTGGCGCGGCCTGAGGGCGAGGTCGACGTGCGCTGCCCCAACACGGTCAGCTGCCCCGCGCAGTTGCGGGAAGCGGTGTTCCACTTCGCCGGGCGGGGCGCCCTGGACATCGACGGGCTGGGCTACGAGACCGCGACGGTGCTCACCGAGACCGGTCGGCTGAGCGATGTCGGCGGGGTGTTCCACCTTGCCCCGGCGTCCTTCGAGGGGCTGCGCGGGTTCGGCCCCAAGAAGGTTGCGCAGATCATGGCCGGCCTGCAGGCCGCCCGGGAGCGACCCCTGTGGCGGCTGCTGGTCGGCCTGTCGGTCCGGCACGTCGGACCGACGGCCGCCCAGGACGTCGCCCGGCACTTCCGGACCCTCGACGCCATCATGCGCGCCACCCCGGAGGAGCTCGCCGCCGTCGAGGGAATCGGCCCGGTCGTCGCCCAGTCGCTCGCCGACTGGTTTGCCGACCCGCGGCACCGCGAGATCGTCGAGCGGCTGCGGGCCGGCGGCGCCCGGGTCGCCGACGAGGGCAGCGAGACCGGCCCCCGGCCGCTCGAGGGCATCACCGTCGTCGTCACCGGCACGCTGGCGACCTACAGCCGCGACGGGGCCACCGAGGCGGTCCAGTCGCGCGGGGGCAAGGTCACAGGCAGCGTCAGCAAGAAGACCGACTTCGTCGTCGTCGGCACCGAGCCCGGCGCCGCGAAGCACGACCGGGCGATCAAGCTGGGCGTCCCCGTCCTGGACGACGCCGGGCTCGGCATCCTGCTGAGCGAGGGGGCCGACGCCGCCCGGGCAGTCGCGCAGCCCCTCGACGATCCGCTGCCACCCCAGACGGGGCAGCCCGGGCCGAGCTAGTCCGAAGGGCGCATCGAGCCGGCGTTCCACCGGGGAGCCGCCCTGGGCTGCGACGTTGGGCGGGGCTGGTTCATCTCGCGGGCGCTACCGGCGGCCGAGCTCACGCCGTGGTGGCACGAACAGCCCATGCTCAGCCCGCCGGCGACCTCAACCAGCCGCCTCATCCGCTGACGGTCGCGGCAATGCCTGCCAGGTGCGCGAGTCGCAGCACCTCGGACTCGCGGAAGCGCGGACCGCCCGGCCGGCCGAGCAGCACCACGCGGTCGGCCCGGCCGACCGGTGCGGCGGCCAACTCGGTGCCGAGGGCATCCCAGCGCTCGGGTACCCATGCGGCCCCCGGGTCCAGCCGGCACGCACCGGCCAGCGGCAGCCATGGCAGCACCACCCCGGCGAGGTCCGGCGCGGACCCGCTCGCGGCGATCACGCAACCGGCCCCCTCCAGCAGCACCGCCCAGCCGGCCCGGAAGACAGCCGGCGCGCGCTCTGCGAGCAGCACCAGCGCCTGGTCCGGCGCCGCCGCCAAGGACTCGACCAGCTCGAGGTCGCCGCGCAGGTCGGTGACGCCGTAGTGCGGCCTGATCGACTCGACGACGACGCCCTCGACGGACTGCGCACTGCTGATCAGCGTGTCGGCGAGCCCGCCCGGCGCGACCACGACCAGCAGATCGTCGACGGCGCCACCCGGTCCGCGCTCGACGACGTCCAGGCTGACGATGTCCCCACCGGCCCGGCCGATCGCCGTGGCGACGGCGCCGAGCATCCCGGGACGGTCCGGCAGCACGACCCGCAGCAGGAAGGACACGGAGCAACCCTGCCGCAAGGGTGTTGCCGGGCGGTTGCGTCCGTGGGTCGTCCGACGTCCGCCGTAAGGTAGGCCTCCCGTTGACACACGTAGGAGCAGCATGCCGGACA
>JAYVYM010000243.1:0-3223 GCA_043784245.1 Frankiales bacterium | reverse complement strand
CCGGCCCCCGACGACGACGACGAGGCCGACCTCGAGGTCGAGGAGCTCGCGCTGCACCTGCTCGTCGGCGTCCCCGAGGGCGGCCCCGACCCGGCCCGGGACGCCGCGACGATCGTGCACGAGGCCGGCGAGCGGCTCGTCGGCCAGCTCACCAGCGCCGGCTACCAGGTGCCGGCGTGGCAGTTCGGCTGCGAGGTGGAGCTACTGCTCGACGACGACGACGACGACGAATGACCGCTGCGCTGTACGTCGTACGCGGCGCCCCGACACCCGAGGAGCTCGCGGCCGTGCTGGCGGTCCTTTCGGCGCGGGCAGCCCCGGCGGCGGCGCCCCGTGCCCGGCCGCTGTGGTCGCGACCGGTGCTGCGCGCGCCGATCGCGCCAGGCCCGGGTGCCTGGCGCGCGTCGACCCTGCCGAGGTAGCGCCTCAGACCACCGCGAACGTGGTGCCCGGCGGGGGTGCCCAGGGCGGCCGGCCTCCGTCCGGTTGCACGGTTGGCGAAGCAGCCTCGCTAGGCTCCACCCGCGCGTCGTCACGGTCGCGCCCGACCCTCGGGAGCCCGCCGCGTGCGCAAGGTGCTGATCGCCAACCGCGGCGAGATTGCCGTCCGGGTCGCCCGCGCCTGCCGCGACGCCGGCCTCGCCTCCGTAGCGGTGTACGCCGAGCCCGACCTCGACGCCCTGCACGTCCGGGTCGCCGACGAGGCGTACGCCCTCGGAGGGACCACCCCGGGCGACTCGTACCTGCGCATCGACAAGGTCCTCAAGGCGCTCGCGGACTCAGGCGCCGACGCCGTGCACCCCGGCTACGGCTTCCTGTCGGAGAACGCCGAGTTCGCCCAGGCCGTGATCGACACCGGCGCCACCTGGATCGGGCCGTCGCCGGCGGCGATCGCCGCCCTCGGCGACAAGACCACGGCCCGGCACATCGCCCTGCAGATCGGGGCGCCGCTGGTGGCCGGTACCGCCGACCCGGTCAAGGGCGTCGACGAGGTGCTGGCGTTCGTCCGGGAGCACGGCCTGCCGGTGGCCATCAAGGCGGCGTTCGGCGGCGGCGGTCGCGGTCTGAAGATCGCGCGTACCAAGGACGAGGTCCCGGAGCTGTACGAGTCGGCCGTCCGTGAGGCCGTCGCCGCGTTCGGCCGGGGTGAGTGCTTCGTCGAGCGTTACCTCGACAAGCCCCGGCACGTCGAGACGCAGGTCCTCGCCGACAGCCACGGCAACGTCGTCGTCGTGTCCACCCGCGACTGCTCACTGCAGCGGCGCTACCAGAAGGTCGTCGAGGAGGCCCCCGCCCCGTTCCTCACCGGCGAGCAGACCGCGCAGCTGTACGACGCCTCGAAGAAGATCATTCGGGCAGCCGGTTACGTCGGCGCGGGCACCTGTGAGTTCCTGGTCGCCGCGGACGGGCTGATCAGCTTCCTTGAAGTGAACACCCGATTGCAGGTCGAGCACCCGGTCACCGAGGAGGTCACCGGCATCGACCTCGTGCGCGAGCAGTTCCGGATCGCGGACGGCGAGGCGCTCGGGTTCGGCGACCCCGAGCCGCGCGGGCACAGCTTCGAGTTCCGCATCAACGGTGAGGACCCCGGCCGCGGCTTCCTGCCCGCCCCCGGCATCGTGACCAGCTTTGTCGCGCCCTCGGGTCCTGGCGTACGTGTGGACTCCGGCGTGAGCTCCGGCGACGTCATCGGTGGCGCCTTCGACTCGCTGCTGGCCAAGCTGATCGTCACCGGATCGACCCGCGAGCAGGCATTGCAGCGGGCCGCCCGGGCGCTCTCCGAGATGCAGGTGGAAGGGCTGGCGACGCTGCTGCCGTTCCACCGCAAGGTCGTGCTCGACCCAGCCTTCACCGCCGAGCCGTTCCGCGTACACAACCGCTGGATCGAGACCGAGTTCGACAACGACATCCCGCCGTTCAGCGGTTCCGCGGACGTCGGCGAGGACGCCGCGCCGCGCGTCACGCTCGTCGTCGAGGTCGGCGGAAAGCGCTTGGAGGTCACGATGCCGGCGGGCCTCGGTGCCGCGGGGCCTGTCAAAGCCCCGAAACGCGGTAGTGGCAAGCGCAGCGGCGCAGCGGCCTCCGGCGACTCCCTCACCTCACCGATGCAGGGCACCATCGTCAAGGTCGCCGTCGAGGACGGCGCGCTGGTCGAGGCCGGCGACCTGGTTGTCGTGCTCGAGGCGATGAAGATGGAGCAGCCGCTCAACGCGCACAAGGCCGGCACCATCGGCAACCTCACGGCCACGGTTGGCGCGGTCATCCCTGCCGGCACGGTCATCTGCGAGATCGCGGACTGACTACCCGGCCTCCCGGGCCGGCGCGAACACGCCGTCGGGGATCGGCCGTCCTGTCGGTGGCGTACGGCCACCAAGGCCTTTGCGGCAGACACCTTCGCGGCGCGCCGAGTGTCCGAGGTGTTGCTCTCCTGCTTGCGATCCGCCGACGCCGCGGGCGGTGTCCGCATCGGCGGGCCCGGTCGTCTGCGGACGCTCCAGAAGTGCGGGCACAGGGTCAAGCTCCGCGTTCCCGCGTGGGACGACACATGGAGCGCAATTGCCCAGCGTCGGCCGGGCGTCAACGCCGGTGAAGGACGGAAAGACTTCACCCCGTACAGACTTCGCACCGGTCATCCTGGACGCATGCTTCCCTCGCGCAGGAACCGTGCGTGCCATGACAAGGCTTCGTCGAGCAGGTGCGGGGTGTGTCTGCCTCCCCCACCGGCGCAAGCGCGGTCGAAGTAGTCCTGAAGCGCTGGTCGGAAATCGGGGTGCGCGCAGTGGTCGATGATCTTCTGTGCGCGGCGCCGGGGCGCCAGCCCCCGAAGGTCGGCCAGTCCCTGCTCGGTGACGATCACGTGGACGTCGTGTTCGGTGTGATCGACATGGCTGACCATCGGAACGATGCACGAGATCGACCCGCGTTTGGCGGTCGAGGGGGTGAGGAACATGGAGATGAACGCATTGCGGGCGAAGTCTCCCGAGCCGCCGATGCCGTTCTGGATACTCGAGCCCATGACGTGGGTGGAATTCACGTTCCCATAGATGTCGGCTTCGATCATGCCGTTCATGGCGAGGCATCCCAGTCGGCGGATCACCTCGGGATGGTTACTGATCTCCTGCGGGCGCAGGATGATGTGATCTCGGTAGTAGGCGATGTCAGCGGCGAACTCGCGGGCGGCAGAGTCGCTCAACGAGAAGGCGGTCGCCGACGCCATGCTGAG
>JAYVYM010000242.1:0-7480 GCA_043784245.1 Frankiales bacterium | reverse complement strand
CGAGGAGGCGACCGCGGCGTTCGAGGGCTACGACTACGCCCGAGCGCTCGAACGGACCGAGACGTTCTTCTGGACGTTCTGCGACGACTACATCGAGCTGGTGAAGGGCCGGGCGTACAGCGAGGGGCCGGCCGCCGAGTCGGCTGCTCGCACGCTGCGCTTCGCGCTGGACGTGCTGCTGCGGCTGTTCGCCCCGGTGCTGCCGTTCGCCACCGAGGAGGTCTGGTCGTGGTGGCGGGAAGGCTCGGTGCACTTGCAGGCCTGGCCCACCGTGCGCGATGTCCAGGCGGCCGGCGCCGGCGACGACGCCGCCGTGCTGCCACTCGCGGCCGCGGTGCTCGCCGAGGTCCGCAAGGCCAAGAGCACCGCGAGGCTGTCGATGCGCGCCGTGGTGACCCGGCTGCACGTCGTCCGGGCGCCGGCCGACCTCGAGCTGCTCCGGGCCGTCGAGGTGGACGTACGCAACGCCGCCGCGGCCGGGCAGCTGCGCTACCAGGCCGGGGAGCCGCGCGTCGAGGTCGAGCTCGCGCCGGTGGGGGAGTGAGCCTGCAGCGCGTCATGGCGGCGCTCGCCGAGCGTCATCCGAGCGAGGACCGGATGGTGCCGGACCTGGAGCGGATGACCCTGCTCGTCGACCTGCTCGGCAACCCGCAGCGGGCCTACCCGTCGATCCACCTGACCGGCACCAACGGCAAGACCAGCACCGCGCGGATGGTCGATGCGCTGCTGCGCTCGTTCGGGCTACGCCCGGGCCGTTACACCAGCCCGCACCTGCACAGCCCGACCGAGCGGATCAGCATCGACGGCGAACCGCTGACCGACGAGCGCTTCGCCGAGGTCTTCGACGAGGTGCTGCCGCTGGTGGAGCTCGTCGACAGCCGACTGCCGGTGCCGATGACGTTCTTCGAGGTCTTGACCGCGATGGCGTTCGCTGCGTTCGCCGACGCCCCGGTCGACGTCGCGGTGCTCGAGGTCGGCCTCGGCGGTACCTGGGACGCGACCAATGTCGCGCAGGCCGCCACGGCCGTCGTGCTGCCGGTCGGCCTGGACCATGTGCCACTGCTCGGTACGACGATCGCTGAGATCGCCGCCGAGAAAGCCGGGATCATCCATCCCGGGTCGACCGTCGTGATGTCCGCGCAGCTGCCCGAGGCCGCCGCGGTGCTGCTGCGCCGGGCCGTCGAGATGGGGGCGACAGTTGCCCGGGAGGGGCTGGAGTTCGGGGTGCTCGACCGGCGCACGGCGGTGGGTGGGCAGCTGCTCACCCTGCAGGGCCTGGCGGGCACGTACGACGACGTGTTCCTCCCGCTGCACGGGCCACACCAGGCCGCCAATGCGGCTGCGGCCCTGGCGGCCGTCGAGGCGTTCCTGGGCGGGTCCGGCGGCCTGTCCGCCGACGCGGTGCGCGAGGGCTTCGCGCAGGCCAACAGTCCGGGGCGCCTGGAGGTTCTGCGTACGAGCCCGACCGTGCTGGTCGACGCGGCGCACAACCCGGCCGGGATGGCCGCGACAGTCGTGGCACTGGCCGACGCCTTCTCCTTCACCACGCTCGTCGCGGTCGTCGCCTGCCTGGCCGACAAGGACGTCCGGGCGATGCTGGAGGTGCTCGAGCCGGCGGTGACCTCGATCGTGGTCACCACCAGCTCCTCGCCCCGGGCGCTGCCCGTCGACGAGCTGCGCGAGCTGGCCGTCGACGTGTTCGGCGAGGAGCGCGTCGACGTCGAGGACGCGCTCGACGATGCGATCGACACGGCAGTGCGGCGCGGGGAGGAGGACGGTGTGCACCTGGGCGCCGGCGTGCTCATCACCGGCTCGGTGGTCACCGCGGGGGAGGCCCGCACCCTGCTGCGCCGGCACTGAGGGCGGGCAGTCCCGGTAGCGTCGTCCGCCCGACCCGCTACCAGCACAGGAGATCAGCACCGTGGCTACCGAGCGCACCCTTGTCCTCGTCAAGCCCGATGGCCTTCGTCGTGGCCTCGCCGGCGAGGTCATCAGCAGGCTGGAGCGCAAAGGCCTGGTCCTGGTCGCGATGGAGCTGCGTACGCTGACCCGCGCTACCGCGGAGGAGCATTACGGCGAGCACCGTGAGCGGCCGTTCTTCGGTGAGCTCGTCGAGTTCATCTCCGGCGGCCCGCTGATCGCACTGGTCGTCCAGGGGCCAGGTGCCGTGGCAGGTGCCCGCCGGATCATGGGCGTCACCAACCCGGTCGAGGCCACCCCCGGCTCGATCCGCGGCGACTTCGCGCTTGAGATCGGCGAGAACCTCGTACACGGCTCGGACTCGGTCGCGAGCGCCGCCCGCGAGGTGTCGCTGTTCTTCCCGGCGCTCTGAGATGTCGGGGCTCAGTGCGGAACCTGCGCCAGGACGTAGTACTCCTCGCTAGCGATGAAGCCGGCGATGATCTGCTCCTGGCGGTCCCCGCCGGCGACCGCGGCGACCCAGCCGTCGCGCCCGCCGACGTCGGCGTCGCGGCCCAGGTACTTGGTGTAGTAGCCCGCCACGACGGTGTTGCGGTGCTCGAGGCTCGAGACGAAGCCCTGGGCAACGCTCGTGCGACCGTTGCCCCGGCTCAGCACGCCGACCCAGGACGCTGTCTCGGCCGCAGCGGGTAACCGGCCAAGAACGCCCTGGTACAGGCTCGTCACCCACAGCGCGTCGGTGCCGCCGGCTGTGTTGTACGCCTCGGGCGAGCCAAGGATGGCCGCATTCAACTGCTCCACGGTCAGTCCCTGTCCCAGGTCCTGGACCCAGGCAGCCAGCCCCAGCGGCTCCGGCGAACGATGCAGGTAGTCGGTGTAGCCGGCGCTCACGAGCCGCTGGCGGTACTCCTGGCTGGCGGTGATCGCATTGGCGACGTCGCGGCGCGGCGCGCCGATGTCCAGCACGTGCACCCAGCCCGCCGCGAAGGGATCGGGCTCGCGATTCAGCAGGTCGGCATAGATCTGGTGCACCAGGGCGATGTTCTTCGCATCGGTGGTCGGCGGCTCCGAGGCCGCGAAGGCTGCGCCGGAGGTCCCGGCCAGGGCGGCACCGGCGAGCGCGGGCAGCAGCGCAGCGAACGCGAGGGCGCGCCGGGTGCGGGTGTTCCGGCCCGTTGCAAGGGGGTTGAGCATGGCAGCTCCTTCAGAGAGGTGGCCGTCACCGCAGCGGTGGCGACCGGTGGTCAGCGACTTGTGGTGGGGGCCGAGTGCGCCGGCTCGGCGGTGGGCTGCAGCATTCGTGCCCGGCCGGAGCGACGGCGCTCGCGCGGGGTGCTTCGCAGGAACAGCAGAGGGATCTGGACGTACGCCGACAGCAGGGCGAAGCCGAGCATCGCCCAGGTGTGGCCGATGCCGTACTCCAGGGTGGCCACGACCAGGCCCGACCAGACGGCCGTCTGGGTGACCGCGGTCGTCGCGCGCATGACGCGGGTGATGGTGACGGCAAGCGGAGTGGTGCGGGTGTTGGCGCTGCCGGTGGCCACCCACTCCTTCGTGCGCCCGGTCAGGACGTGCAGGATCGCGATGGCGTGGGCGAAGGAGTACAGCTGCTGCACGCGCAGGACATCGAGGCGCCAGTGCCCGTGCATGACGGTCGGCAGTACGAAGTACCAGAGCAGGACCGCACCGAGCAGCCAGGCCGTGTTGTGCGGCGAGATGTACTGCGGGAAGACCCACAGCATGACCAGACCCGGCAGTGGCGCCGCGAAGATGTTGACGGCGGTGCTGATGTAGTAGAGGAAGCCCGACCAGAAGCTCAGTCGCTGCCGGATGCTGAAGATGCGGTTCGCATGGAAGCTGCGGTCGGCGAGCAGCGACATCGAGCCGGTGCACCAGCGGTACTGCTGGTTCAAAAAGCCCAGCAGGGTGTCCGGGCACAGCCCCTTGGAGACCAGGATCGGGACGTAGCGCAGGCCGTAGCCGGCCTTCATGAGCTTCACGCCGGTGTGGACGTCCTCGGAGTGACCGATCTGGGCGAAGCCGCCGGCCGCCTCCAGCGCCTTGCGCCGGTAGATGGCGCAGGTACCGACGCAGATCGCCGCGCCGGAGCGGTCCCGGGAGGGCTGGATCCAGCGGTAGAACAGCTCCTGCGTCGCGCCTGCGGTCCGCTGCAGCCAGCCCATCCCCTTCAGCGCGTCGAAGAACTGCGGTGACTGCACGATGCCGGTCGCCTCGTCGGTGAAGTACGGGACCAGCTCGCGCAGGTAGTCCGGCCGGGGCACGAAGTCGGCGTCGAAGATGGCGATCAGGTCGCCATCGCTGTGGTCGTAGCCGTACTTGAGGTTGCCGGCTTTCTTGAGGTGACCGCGGTTCGGGCGTACGTGGTAGCGCAAGCCGTGCGCCTCCGCGAGCTCACGGACCTCGGGGCGGTCGCCGTCGTCCAGGACGTGCGCGACAACCCGGCCGTTCCAACGCATTGCCATGACGTGCCGGTAGGTGTTGGCCAGCACGTCCAGCGGCTCGCCCGCTGTGGGCAGGAAAACATCAACGCTGGGCCAGTGCTCCGGCCGGTAGAAAAACGTGCGGGTCTCGTGGTCGTCGAGACTGGTGCGCTTGCCGCGGCTGCTGCTGAGCAACGACACCACCGCCGACACGACGTACAGCACGACCAGCGGCAGGAACAGCAGCAGCCAGGGGCGCGACAGCGCGAAGCGCGTGGTGCTGACCACGACCAGGCTGAGCGCGGTGGCCTGGGCGAGCAGCAGCCAGCGGTGCTGTCGGCCCATGTACCAGTACTTCTCGATGTCATTCGGTGGCGAGGGGAGCGCGGTCGCCGCGATGACCTTCTGCCGGCCGACCGGCGGCTTGCGCCGGTCGAGTCGTGGCGGGGTGGTGGACGTCGTCGTCATCGGGTGCCTCGGGGCTGCGATCGGGCGGGCGTGGCAACAGGGCGTGCTGGAGATGGGTCGGGAGCTCCGCCGGCGCCCGGAGGGCCTGCCGGCGGCAGGCGGGGTGCCGGCGGTGCGGGAACTGCCGGCGGTGCGGGGCGGGTGACCGGCGGCAGGGTGACCGGCGGCAGGGTGACCGGCCGCGGGGTGCCCCGCGGACGAAGTGTCAGCCGCTTACCGACGTCCAAGCCGTAGCCGCTGGCGGTGAGGCCTTGAGCGAAGGCGGCGAACGACGCCGGTGTCGAGTCGAGGCGCCAGTCGTTGGTGTGTCCGTTACTGGTGATCGCATAGTCGAACCAGACGAAGCCGGCGATGTCCGGGTTGGCCAGCAGCCCGGGGAAGAATGTCGCGAGCCACGCCGCCTTGTGGCCACCATCCTCGGTGGCCCCGACCTCGGACAGCAGCAGCGGCTTGCCCGGGGCGACCCGTCGCAGCTCGGCCAGGGTCCGGTTATAGGTTCCGGCGAATGTCATGGCCTGCTTGTCCTCGGAGCGCAGGTAGCCGGTCATCCCGACCTCGTCGACGTAGTCGGCGCCGGGGTAGTAGTCGGCGATGCCAGGGAAGCGCCCGATGTTGTCAATGCGGTTGGGCGACCAGAGCCAGATCGCCGAGGAGTTCGCGCCGGCGGCCTGGAAGATGTCGTGGACGTGCCGCCAGGCCGCGATGTAGTCGCCCTTGTGGATCAGCGGGTTCTCGAACTCTCCCCAGCGGTACCAGTTGCCGTTCATCTCCTGGTCGAAGCGGATGACCACCGGTAGGCCGAGGGCGGCGACGGCACGGGCGTACGTCGTGAGGTAGTCGTCGAAGGCGCCGCCGGTGATGCGCTGCAGGGAGTAGTCGGTGGTGTCGCCGGCCGTCTCGAGCGGCCGCGACTCCCACGTCATGACCGGGATCTGTCCTGCGGTCCAGGCGGCGACGACGCGGTCCCGGTCGAAGCCGGTGTCGAAGCCGGCGAAGTAGCCGGTCATGTCGGCCTGCCGCCGCAGGCTGGCTTCGAGGGTGCCGAACTCCTCCGTCGTCCCCGTCGACATCCCGAAGTGCATGCCGCTGGCGAGGATGTCGGCCTTGGTGGGTGCCGTCGGGAGGACGGGTCCGGCGGGTGGAGCCGGCTGCGGCCTCGGGCTGACGGGCTCGGGGCGCGTCGGCAGGCCGGTGCGGGCCGCCGCCGAGTCCTTCAACTGCTCGCACGCCTTGCCGTTGCGGTTGCCGTCCATCGCGGCCAGGGCCACCCGGTTCGCCACGAAGGCCCGCTGTGCGGACTCCTGGTCCTGGTAGCGGGCGCAGTCGGCCGGCCCACCCGACTGCGACGGTCGGGCGACGGCAACGGCGGCGGCGGCCTTGACCGGCCCTGCCTTGGCCACGACTGCCTGCGCCGGAGCGTGGAAGGCCACCGGTACGGTCGCCCTGCGCACCGGCCGGCTGTCGCGTTCGGTGTGCAGCCCCTTCATGCGCTCCACCTCCCGGCGCATCTGGGCGTTCTGCTCCTGCGCCGCCGCGAGCCGTGGGTCGGCGCCCAGGCGCACCTGAAGCGTGGTCACCGCGGTGCCGGCGAGCGCGGCGGCGACAACCACGGCGGTGAGGTACCGGGAGGGGCGGTGGGTGAGATCGGGCATGGCTCTCTTCCTGGTGCGGGGACGTCCTGGTACGGGAAGGGGGGACCGTGCGGGTCCGCGTACAGGTGCGAGGGGGTGCTACGGGCGGCCGAGCGCCCGGTAGGTCCAGCCGGCTTCGCGCCAGCGGGCGGGGTCCAGGGCGTTGCGGCCGTCGACGATGTGCCGGCCGGCCACCACCGCCGAGAGCACGCGGGGGTCCATCTGCCGGAACTCGGTCCACTCGGTCAGGTGCAGGACGAGGTCGGCGCCGCGGGCCGCGGCCACGGCGGACGGGCGGTACCCCAGCTCGGGGTGCTTGACCCGAGCGTTGTCCATCGCCTGCGGGTCGTACACGCACACCGCTGCGCCCTGGCGCTGCATCGTTGCGGCCACGTCGAGCGCCGGGCTGTCGCGTACGTCGTCGCTGTCGGGTTTGAAGGCGGCCCCCAGTACGGCGACCCGCATCCCGCCGAAGCTGCCACCAGCGACCTCACGGGCGATCTCGACCATCCGCCCGCGGCGGCGCAGGTTGATCGCATCCACCTCGCGCAGGAACGTCAGGGCCTGGTCGACCCCGAGCTCACCCGCGCGGGCCATGAACGCCCGGATGTCCTTGGGCAGGCAGCCGCCGCCGAAGCCAAGGCCGGCGTGCAGGAACCGGCCGCCGATCCGCGTGTCGTGCGACAGCGCCCGACTCAGCTGCGTGACATCGGCCCCCGTGACCTCGCACACCTCCGCCATGGCGTTGATGAAGGAGATCTTGGTAGCCAGGAAGGCATTGGCAGCAACCTTGACCAGCTGCGCGGTGGCCAGGTCGGTGACCACGACGGGGGTCGGCACCTCGATGACGGGCGCGAAAGCTGCCCGGAGCACCGCCTCGGCACGACCCGAGGCGACGCCGAACACCAACCGGTCAGGCGCGAGGGTGTCCTCGACGGCGAACCCCTCGCGCAGGAACTCGGGGTTCCACGCCAGCTCCACTCCCGGGGCGGCCGTACCGGCTGCCTGCGCCGCGCGCAG
>JAYVYM010000241.1:0-3666 GCA_043784245.1 Frankiales bacterium | reverse complement strand
GCTCGGCGCCGTTGACCGCCCGGTCGTGGGCGGCCTCGGCGTCCACCAGCTCGTTCTTCAGGTCGCTGATCTGGTTGCTCATCGCGCGCGGCGGGACCCGCTTGGGGTCCAGGTCGAGCTCGCGGCACACCAGCGCCATCAGCCGCTGCGCATCCGCCTGGTCGTAGATCGAGAAGCTGCTGGTGAAGCCCAGCTGCTTGGCGTTGGCGCGCAGGATGCGTACGCACGCGGAGTGGAACGTGCTGACCCACATCGCCCGGGCGCGCGGCCCGACGAGACCGGCGACCCGCTCTCTCATCTCCCCGGCGGCCTTGTTGGTGAAGGTGATCGCCAGGATCTCGCCGGGCTGCACCCCGCGGGCCGCCAGCAGGTACGCGATACGCGTCGTGAGCGCCTTGGTCTTGCCCGACCCGGCCCCCGCAACGATCAGCAGCGGGCTGCCGGTATGCACCACCGCCTCGCGCTGCTGCGGGTTGAGCCCCTCGAGCAGCCGCTCCGCCGACGGCGCGCGGGGGGCGAGGACGGCGGGCGCGTAGTCGTCGTACAGCACATCGCCCACGCGTTCGAGACTACCGGAACGGGCCGTCGGAACGGTCTCCCGCGCCGGCCGGCATCAGGTCGCGGGTAGCGGCTGCGACCCGCCGTACTGCGTCCAGGCGTCGATGCAGACCACGACCGCAGGCGGGGCTGTGCCGGCGGCCAAGACCCGGTCGGCGGCCTCCGGGGAGGTCAGCCGGTACGGCCGGCGGTTGCCCCACATCGCCAGGTGTCCTGGTGTAGCCCTGCAGCATGTTGACCGCCGGGTAGCGGATGGGCGCGCCCTGCCAGGCCGTCAGCGACGCCGGTACAGCCGGGCCAGGGCGCCGGCGCCGACGGCGGCGACAGCGAAGAACAGCGCCGCCAGACCGGGTTGACCACGTCGTACACCGGCGACGCCGGCGACCAGCCCCAGCACCAGCGCGACGAGGGCCTGCGCGGACCCCGGCGGGAAGCCGCGGGTGGCCCGGCCCCCGCGCACGTCCGGTCGCCCGCCCACCCGACGCATGATGTCCTACGTCGCAGCATCGACAAGAGGAGCAGCAGTGACGCAGGAGCAGGTCGAGCGGGCCCTCGTGGTCGTGGCCCACCCGGACGACGTCGACTTCGGGTCGGCCGGGACCATCGCGAGCTGGACCGACAGCGGCATCGCGGTGACGTACTGCATCTGCACCGACGGTGACGCGGGCGGCTTCGACCCGGCCGTGCCGCGCGGCGAGATCGGTGGCATCCGGCAGGGCGAGCAGCGGGCGGCGGCCAAGGAGGTCGGCGTCGACGACGTGGTGTTCCTGGGCTACCCGGACGGCCGGCTGACAGCCAGCTTCGACCTGCGGCGCGACATCAGCCGGGTGATCCGGCAGGTCCGGCCACAGCGGCTGCTGATGCAGTCACCGGAGATCAACTGGGAGCGGATCGGGGCGTCGCACCCCGACCACCGGGCTTCCGGCGAAGCGTCCCTGGCCGCGGTCTACCCGGACGCCCGCAACCCCTACACCCACCTGGAGCTGGCGGCGGAGGGGCTCGAGGCCTGGTCGGTGTCGGAGACCTGGGTGATGACGGCCGGCGCCGGGGCAGACACCTGGGTCGACATCACCGACCAGTTCGACCGCAAGGTGGCGGCACTTCGACAGCACGTCTCGCAGACCTCGCACATGGACGACCTCGAGGGGCTGCTGCGCGGGTTCCTGGCCCGTAACGCGCATCTCGCCGGACTGCCGGAGGGGCGCCTGGCGGAGGGCTTCCGGGTCGTCGACACGCGCTAGCAGGTCTACTCGTGCCGGCCGCGTACACCGGCCAGCCGGCCGCCGCCGGTGCCGAGCAGCAACAGCGCGAGCGGGGCCGCCCAGGTCGCCGCTGCACCGAGCGCCGCCACCGGCAGCCCCAGACCGTGCCGGACAGCGACGGCCGCTGCGCCCAGACCGACGAGGCTGCTCACCGCGCTGGCCAGGCCCCAGCGGGCCGTCCCGCAGGACCGCCGCTCGGCGAGGCCGACCGTGACGACGAACGGGACGAGCGTCAGCGCCCCGAGGCCGGCGAGCACGACCGCCGCGAGCAGCAGTGCCGCGCCGGTCGAGAGCAGCGCGTCACTCACAGGCACCTGCCACTTCCACGTCCACGTCCACGTCCACGTCCACGGTGAGTTCTACGAGTTCCGGCGGGCGCTCGTGGCGTGCCGACCGTCGACAGGGCAGAGCGCCACCGAGTGCCGATCAGTGAGCGAACCGGCCACCGATGCCGCCTTCCCGCGCCCGGCCCGGCGACGGGCCGCGGCGCGGCCGGGCCCCGCTGTGGCCGCCACAGAACATTGTGTGCTCCATTTTGAGATCAAGCACACAAAGTACCGTCCCAGCCCGCTCAGCCACGCTCGGCAAGGCAACGTCAGGGTGGACATTGTGTGTCGAAGGTCGGCGATCAAGCACACAAAGTCCGGTTGGCAGAGGGCAACTCACAGAGGCAGCCCTGTGCCGAAGATCGCGGCGACGGCGAGCCCGCCGACCAGTGCGGCGCCGGCCCGCGTCACGTGGACGAAGCACACGGCGGCGAACCACAGCGGCCACACCGGGAAGCCCTCAGGCGGCTGCTCCGGCCGACCTGCACGGAAGGCCACCAGCACCTGACGCAACGTCGGCAGCGCCAGGGCGACCAGCAGCACCGGCCAGGGCAGCGCGCCGATCAGCACGGCGATCACCGTGGTCACGTAGAACGAGATCAGCAGCCCTTGCGTGAACGCCCGGGCCCGCGGCTCGCCGAGCAGCACCGGCAGCGTGCGGGTGCCGGTCGGCTCGTCGTACGGGATCTTGTCGATGTGCTTGCCCATCAGCACGGTGGTGCAGAGCAGGCCGTACGGCACGCTGGCCACCCAGACCTGCCACGGCAGCTCGCCGACCGCCGAGAAGTAGGTGCCGGCGATCATCAGCGGCCCCCAGGTGAGCAGCACGTCGGGCTCGCCCAGGCCGCGCTTTTTCAGCCGAAGGGGCGGGGCGGTGTACGCGTAGGACAGGAACAGCCCGACGAGCGCGAACGCGATGACCGGCCAGCCGCGCTGGACAAACAGCACAAGCATGATCACCAGGTCGGCGAGGTTGATGATCAGCAGCGCGCCGAGCAGCTGCCGGCGGGTGACGAGGCCGGACAGGAACGGGTGCGGGGCGTACAGCGCCCGCGGGTAGCTCTCGGTGTCCAGCCCCACATCGGTGTCGGCGAGGTCGTTGAGCAGGTTGTTGCTGGTGTGCGCCAGCACGATGCCCAGCGTCGCGAGGGCCCACAGGCCGGCCGAGAACCCATCGGCGCGCACCGCCAGCAGACCAGCGACCAGACCGCCGAACAGCGTCATCGGCAGCACCGCCGCACGGGTCACCACCAGCCAGCGGGTCACCCCGTCGAGCTCGGCGATCGGGCGGCCGGGCGGCGGATTCGTCGTACGCAGCGCGTAGAGCCAGGCCCCGTGGCGGCCGGGACGTGGCGGCGCGAGCAGGCGGTGAACCTTCGGCGCAGGAGCGGTCACGACGGCGACGGTAGATGCTGAGCTCTGGTCAAGCCCGCGCCGGGTCGTCCTGTGGAGCAGCCTCGCCACGGGGCCGCGTCGTCGCGCACGCGCGAGCAGGCTCAGCAGCAGCCACAGGAACCCGG
>JAYVYM010000240.1:0-15241 GCA_043784245.1 Frankiales bacterium | reverse complement strand
GTCGTTGCCATGCCAGAAGTCCATCGCAGTCCGGCGCGCACCAGGGGGTTACCGGGTGAACGCCGTGCGGCGCATGGCGGAAGAGTCGACGGCCCGCGCGCGGTGGGTGAAACGCGGCACACGGGCCCGGCCTGCGGCCGCCCAGGGGTTCGCGCTCAGCCGAGCGTCAACAACATGAGCAGCTCATCACGATCGCCGTCCGGTAGGCGCAGGGCCGCGGGCCAGCGGCCGACGACCTGCCAGCCGAGCCGGCCGTAGAAGTCCTCCAGTCCCAGGCCGCTACGCACCTCGATGTGCAGCTGCTCCAGGCCACGCTCCCGTGCGGCCCGAGTCGCCTCGAGCACCAGCGCGGCGCCGATGCCCCGACCCCGGAACGGCAGATCCGTCTGGACGCGCAGCAGCCGCGCCCAGTGCCGGGTCAGCGGCCTGGCGTTCTCCGCGAGCAAAAGCCAGCCCGCGAGCCGCCCGTCGACCTCCGCCACAAGCAGCCGCTGGCCGTCATCCAGTACAGCGACCAGGTCGCGTGCTGCCGTGGCCACCTCGTGCCGCGGGACCGGCACGAACGGGAAGCCAACGGCCCCACCGGCGTCGGACACCCGGGTCCAGCAGGCGATCAGCGCCGCCAGCAGGTCCGCGTCGACGTCCACCGGCGAGGGCAGCCAGCGCAAGGCCTACCGCAGCCCGGTGCTGCGGGCCAATGCCGCCTGCAGCAACCGGTCGACCAGCGCCGGGTAGTCGACGCCGGAGGCTGCCCACATCCGCGGGTACATCGAGCTCGGCGTGAAGCCCGGCATCGTGTTGACCTCGTTGACGGTCACCGCTCCGTCGGCCGTCACGAAGAAGTCGACCCGAGCCAGGCCCTCGCAGTCCAGGGCGGCGAAGGCCCGCAGCGCCATGTCCTGCAGCCGGGCAGTCACCGTCGAGGGCAGCAGCGCGGGTACGTCGAGCTCAGTCGCGTCCTCGAGGTACTTCGCCTCGAAGTCGTAGAAGTCATGCCCGGCCGCGACCCGTACCTCGGCGGGCACGCTCGCCTCGGGACCGGACGGCCCGGCGAGCACCCCGCACTCGATCTCCCGGCCGGAAAGGCCAGCCTCGACGAGCACCTTCGGGTCGGCGGCGTACGCGAGGGCCAGGGCGGCGTCCAGGTCGGCGAGGTCGGTGACCCGGCTGATGCCGATGCTCGAGCCGCCGCGGGCCGGCTTGACGAACACCGGCAGCCCGAGCGCCGCGACCGCCAGCCGGTCGACGGTCTCGCCGGACCGTACGACGACCGCGTCTGCCACCGGCAGACCGGCCGCCCGTAGCAGCACCTTCGCGACGGCCTTGTCCATCGCCGCGGCGCTGGCCAGCACGCCGCTCCCGACGTACGGCACACCGGCCATCTCGAGCAGCCCCTGCACCGTGCCGTCCTCGCCCCACGGCCCGTGCAGCACCGGGAAGACGACGTCGACGGCGCCGAGCACCCCGGGGCCGTCCTCCAGCGGGACCAGGCCGCCGGCGGTCGGGTCACCGGGTAGCGCCACCGCCTGGCCGTCCTTGACCGACGGCAGCTCCCGGCCAGACATCGCGAGCAGCGCCGGGTCGTCGGGCACCAGCACCCACCGTCCCTCGGCGGTGATGCCGACGGCGACGACGTCGTACTTCGAGCGGTCCAGGGCGGCCAGGACGCTGCCGGCGGACACGCAGCTGATGGCGTGCTCGGTGCTGCGGCCACCGAGAACGACAGCGACGCGGGTGCGGGTCACGCGCGCAGCGTAGAGGCGCCAGGTGTCAGGCCGGCGACACCTGGGCCATCGCCGCGCCGGCCAGGACTCGCGACGCCCCCGACGCGTACGCCGGCTCGGGTGACACCAGCCAGCCGACGCAGACCACCCGGATCCCGTGCTGCGCCAGCTCGCGGGCGATCACCTTGGTGAGCATCGCGGTCACCGGATCTTCTCGGCCAGCTCTCGCAGCGGTGGCTCGTACGCCTCGCCGAAGGTCGGGAAGGCATGGATGACCTCGGTGAGCATGGAGATCGGGACCTGCGCGCGGACCGCCAGCGTCGCCTCGGACAGCCACTCGTCGGCCCGCGGGCCGATCGCTGCCGCACCGACCAGCACGCCGCGCCCGCGGTCGGCGGTGAGGACCAGCCGGCCGCCGCCGGCGCCCTCGGTGGCCGTGCGCGCGACCTCGCCCAGGTCCATCACGGCGCTCACCGCGTCGATGCCGGCCGCGCGCGCGGTGGCCTCGTCCATGCCGACGCTGGCGACGGGCGGCTCGGTGTAGACGGCCCGCGGGATCGCCCGGTAGTCGGCGCTGCGGTCGCCGCCGAGCAGGTTCTCGACAACGACCCGCGCCTGGTAGTTGGCCGTGTGGGTGTACGGCGCCTTACCCGTCACGTCACCGGCGGCCCAGACGTGCTGGTGACCAGCTACCCGGCAGTGATCGTCGACGACCAGCTCGCCCTGTTCCCCCGGCTCGATGCCCAGCATGTCGAGGCCGATCCCGTCGGTCGTCGGGGTGCGGCCGACCGCGACGAGCACCCGCTCGACGTTCACGGTGCCGCCGCCGGACAGGTGCGCCAGCGCCAGCCCATCGGCGGTCAGCTCGAAGCGCTCTGCTGTGGTCTCGAGCCGGACGTCGACCCCGTCGTCGCGCAGCACCTGCGCCAGCAGGGCGGCGATGCTCGGCTCCTCCTTGCCGGCGAGCTGCGGGGCCTTGTCCACCAGCGTCGTGCGTACCCCGAACCTGGCATGCACCTGCGACAGCTCGCACCCGACAGCGCCGCCGCCGAGCACCAGCAGCGAGCCCGGTCGCTCCTGCGCCGACAGCGCCTGGTCCGACGTCCAGGTCGGCACCCCAGACAGTCCCGGCAGGTCGGGCACGAGTGGATGCGAGCCGGTCGCCACCACCAGGTCGGTGTACGCCAACCGCCGTCCCTCGACCTCGACGACGCCCGGCTCGATGATCTGCCCGCGGCCACGAACAAGCGTCGCGCCGGCGTTCACGAGGCCGTCGGCGGCGCCACTGTCGTCGCGGTGCTCGGAGATCTCGTCGCGCCGCAGGACGGCCGCACGGAAGGCATGCACGTCGTCGTCCAGGGTCGGGTCGGCCCCGGCGCCGCCGACGTCACTGACGTGCCGGGCCTCCACGCGAGCCTGCGCGCTGCGCAGCATCGCCTTGCTGGGCATGCAGGCGACGTACGCGCACTCACCCCCTACCCGCAGCATCTCCACCAGCGCGACCGAGCGGCCGGCCCGGACGAGCGCATCGGCGATGGACGCACCGGCCGAGCCCGCACCCAGCACCACGACGTCAAAGGACTCCAGATCAGGGGAGGTCATGGGGCATAGGTAGCCCGTGGGCCGGTTTCCACACCCGGCTACTCGCTGCGGGCCTCCCGGCCCATCAGCGCGGAGATCACCCGGCGCGGCGACAGGCCCTCGTGGCACACCGCGACGACCTGCTCGGTGATCGGCATCTCGATGCCGTGCCTCCGCGCGAGGTCCAGGATCGACCGGCAGCTCTTGACGCCCTCCGCGGTCTGCTGCTTCTGCGCCAGCACCTGCTCCATCGTCTCGCCCCGACCCAGCCGCTCGCCGAAGGTGCGGTTGCGCGACAGCGGGCTGCTGCAGGTCGCGATGAGGTCGCCGAGGCCGGCCAGGCCGGCGAACGTCATCGGATCGGCGCCGAGGGCGACGCCGAGGCGGGCGGTCTCGGCCAGGCCACGGGTCATCAGCGAGGCCTTGGTGTTGTCGCCGAAGCCCATCCCCTCGGCCATCCCGGTTGCCAGCGCGATGACGTTCTTGACGGCGCCGCCCAGCTCGCAGCCGACGACGTCGCTGTTGGTGTAGGGCCGGAAGTAGGCGGTCGTGCAGGCCAGCTGCAGCCGGGCGGCCGCTTGGGGGTCGGCGCAGGCGACCACGGTCGCGGCCGGCTGGCCCGCCGCGATCTCCAGGGCCAGGTTGGGTCCTGACACCACAGCGACCTGGCCCGTCGATACCCCGGCGACCTCGCGGACGACCTCGCTCATCCGCATGGTGGTACCGAGCTCGACTCCCTTCATCAGGCTGACGAGCACGACGCCGGTCGCGAGCCCACCGACGACGGCTGCGAGGTTGTCGCGCAGGCTCTGCGACGGCACCGCGAGCACCACGAAGTCGGCGCCGCCGACCGCCTCGAGCGCGTCGCTGGTGGCCGTCAGGTTTCCCGGGAGCAGCACGCCCGGCAGGTAGTCGGTGTTCTCGTGCCGGCTGCGGACCGCCTCCGCCACCTCCTCGCGACGCGCCCACAGCACGACGTCCGTGCCGGCGTCGGCCAGCACCTTGCCGAACGCTGTGCCCCACGAGCCGGTGCCGAGCACCGCCGCCCGCGTCACGCCGTCGCGCCGCCGCCCGAAGCAGCTCCCGGCCAGACGTGCACGACAGCCGGCCGCGGCTGGCCACGGAGCTGCTCGAGCATGGTGGTGATCGCGTCCATCACCGCCGCCGTGGCGTCGTGCAGCACCTCGGCGGTCAGGGCGCGGCCCTGCCAGGCCGACAGGTCGACCGCCGGGCCGGCCCGCAGGACGACGTCGTGCCGGGGCAGCAGGTGCAGGCCGGGCGTCCGGTAGCTGTCCAGGATCTCCTGCGCCCCCCACTGGGCGAGCGGCACGACCGGCACGCCCGCCAGCAGCGCGAGCCGGGCCACTCCGGTCTTGGCCTGCATCGGCCACTTGTCCGGGTCGCGGCTGACGGTGCCCTCCGGGTAGATGACGACGCACTCCCCCGCCTGCAGCGCGGCGACGGCGCTGCTCAGCACCGCGGAGGCGTCGCTGGCCTGCCGGTGCACCGGGATCTGCGCCGCCCCGCGCATCACCCGCCCCACCAGGCCGTTGCCCAGGAACAAGCTGCTCTTGGCCAGGAAGCGCCCGGGCCGTCCCGTACCGTGCACGACGTACTCGGCGACGAAGACCGGGTCGGCGTGTGAGATGTGGTTGACCGCCACGATCACGCCGCCCGTCGCCGGTACGTGCTCGGCGCCGCGCCAGTCCCGGCGGGCGCTGAGGACGGCCAGCGGCTTCAGCAGCACGACGCCAAGGGCGTACCAGAACCCCAGTTGCCGGAGCCCCATCCGCCGCCGCACCGCCACTCCCGCCGCCCTCCCTCTGCGACAGTGTCGTGTGTCCTCGCCGGCCCTGTCGACCTCCCCGGGTCCTGCTTGACTGGCGCGATGACCGCAGTGTGGGGCGCCGTCGTCCCGGTGAAGCTCCTCGCGTACGCGAAGTCGCGGCTCGGGGCGTACGGCGACGTCGTACGCACCGAGTTGGCGCTGGCCTTCGCCGACGACGTCGTCGGCGCCGTGCTGGCCTGCGCCGACGTCCTGCGCGCGGTGGTCGTCACCGACGACGTGCGCGCCGCTGACGCACTGCGCCGGCCGCGGGTCTGCGTCGTGCGCGACCTTCCCGGCGCCGGGCTCAACGCCGCCCTGGCGCATGGCGCGGACCTGCTGCGCGCCGCCGACCCAGGGCTGGGAGTGGTCGCGCTCGCCTCGGACCTGCCGGCGCTGCGCGCAGCAGAGCTCGCCGACGTCCTGCGGCGCGTCGCCGGCCGGGGCTTCGTGGCCGACACGCAGGGCGTCGGGACAACGCTGCTCGCAGCCTCCTCCGGTAGCGCCCTGCTCCCTTCGTACGGGCCGGCGTCGCGCCTGCGCCACCTCGGATCCGGCGCCATCGAGCTGACCGCCGCGCCCGGCCTGCGCCGGGACGTCGACACGCCGGAGGACCTCCGGTCGGCCCTGCTGCTGGGTGTCGGCCCGCGGACCGCGGCCGTGGCTGCCAGCCTGCACGCCGTGCGCTGAACGTGGAGGTCCACGGGACCGTCGCGCAGCACGGGGACACCGGCGGGACCGTCCTGCTCGACGACGGCAGCCGGCTGACCTACCCCCTGTCGGTCGTGCAGCCCGAGATCCGGCTGCTTCGGTCGGGCCAGCGGGTCCGGCTGCGGGTCGACGGCGACCCGCCGCAGGTCCGCGCCCTCACCCTGGTGAGCTTGCCGCTTCGTGGGGGCCCCTGACCCCCCTCGGGCACGGCACTTCGGCACGGCCGTTCACGTCAACAGTGCACGATGGGACGGTGACAACCGAGCTGACGACGCCGACCCACCTCGCGCAGGAGAACGGCCACGTCGGCGGGGTGGAGTCGACGTTGGAGCCGGTGACGTCGACCGTTGCACGCGCTCGCACCTCGGACGGCCTGCCGGAGGACCGCTTCCTCAACCGCGAGGTCAGCTGGCTGGACTTCAACGCCCGCGTCCTGGCCCTCGCGCGGGACCGCTCGGCGCCGCTGCTGGAGCGCGCCAAGTTCCTCGCGATCTTCGCCAGCAACCTCGACGAGTTCTACATGGTCCGGGTGGCCGGGCTCAAGCGCCGCAGCAGCACCGGGCTCGGCACCCGCAGCGCCGACGGCCTGAGCACCCGCAAGCAGCTGGCCCTGATCAGCAGCCGGGCCCGCGAGCTCGCAGCCGCCCACGCCTGCTGCTTCCTGGAGGAGGTCCGGCCCGAGCTCGCCGCGGTCGGGGTCCGGATCGCGCTGTGGGACGACCTGTCGCCCGAGCAGCAGTCGCCGCTGCACGACTACTTCCGCAGCCAGCTGTTCCCCATCCTGACGCCGCTGGCCGTCGACCCGGCGCACCCCTTCCCGTACATCAGCGGGCTGTCGCTCAACCTTGCGGTCCTCGTACGCGAGCCGGAGACCGGCCTCGAGCACTTCGCGCGGGTCAAGGTGCCCAACAACGTGCCGCGCTTCGTGCAGGTCGACGGCGCCGCAAGTGCCACGACCTACCTCCCGCTGGAGGAGCTGATCGGCGCGCACCTGCCGCAGCTGTTCCCGGGGCTCGAGGTCACCTCGCACCACGCGTTCCGGGTCACCCGCAACACCGACGTGGAGGTCGAGGAAGACCGGGACGAAGACCTGCTGCAGGCGCTGGAGCGCGAGCTGGCCCGGCGGCGGTTCGGGCCGGCGGTACGACTCGAGGTCGGCGAGCGGATGGACCCGCACGTGCTCGACCTGCTCGTCCGCGAGCTGGAGATCACCGACGACGACGTCGTGCAGGTACCCGGACTGCTGGACCTGGCCTCGCTGTGGCAGCTCTACGGCGTCGACCGGCCCGAGCTCAAGGACGACGCGCACGTACCCGCGACGCACCCGCGGCTCGCGGAGGGCGAGAAGGCCACCGACGTGTTCGCAGCCCTCCGCGAGGGCGACGTGCTGGTGCACCATCCGTACGACTCCTTCTCGACCTCCGTGCAGCGCTTCGTCGAGCAGGCCGCCGCCGACCCGCACGTCTTGGCCATCAAGCAGACGCTGTATCGCACCTCGGGTGACTCACCGATCGTCGACGCGCTGATCGACGCCGCCGAGGCCGGCAAGCAGGTCGTCGTACTCGTGGAGATCACCGCCCGCTTCGACGAGCAGGCCAACATCCGGTGGGCGAGGGCGCTGGAGAAGGCCGGCTGCCACGTCGTCTACGGCTTGATGGGGCTCAAGACGCACTGCAAGACCTGCTTGGTTGTACGACAGGAGAAGGGTCAGCTCCGGCGGTACGCACACATCGGCACCGGCAACTACAACCCCAAGACGGCGCGCATCTACGAGGACCTCGGGCTGCTGACCGCCGACCCCGAGATCGGCGCCGACCTCACCGACCTGTTCAACACCCTCACCGGCTACAGCCGGCAGACCGAGTACCGCACCCTGATGGTTGCGCCGCACGGCGTCCGGGCCGGCCTCGTCGAACGCATCGAGCGCGAGGCCGGGCACGCTCGTGCCGGCCGGCCGTCGGGCGTGCTGCTCAAGGCCAACAGCGTGGTCGACGAACAGGTCATCGACGCGCTGTACCGGGCGAGCCGCGACGACGTGCCGATCCGGCTGCTGGTCCGCGGCATCTGCGCCCTGCGTCCCGGCGTGCCGGGGCTGTCCGAGACGATCACCGTCCGCAGCATCGTCGGGAGGTTCCTCGAGCACTCCCGGGTGATGGTCTTCGGCACACCGGACCGCACGCAGGACCCGCTCGAACAGTGGCTCGGCAGCGCCGACCTCATGCACCGCAACCTCGACCGGCGGGTCGAGACCCTGGTTCGGGTCAAGGACCCGACGGTGCAGGCCCAGATCCAGCAGCTGCTCGGGCAGGCGATGGCCGACGACATCGTGCGCTGGGAGCTGCAGAGCGACGGCTCGTGGACGCGACTGCCCGAGCCGGGATGGCCAGCCAAGGATCTGCAGGCCGAGCTGGTTCGGCAGGCCAGCGAACGGCCCCACGGCTAGGTGGCGGGTCCGATCCTCGCCGCGGGCGGGGTGCTGTGGCGGCAGTCGGGCGACGGGATCGAGGTGGCCGTCGTCCACCGGCCGCGCTACGACGACTGGTCGCTCCCGAAAGGCAAACTCGAGCCCGGTGAGGGCCAGCTGCAGGGCGCGCTGCGGGAGGTGTGGGAGGAGACCGGCTTCGACGCTGTCGTCGGACGGACGCTGGGCCGGAGCACGTACCGGGTGCTGCAGGACGGCGTCGAGCGCGACAAGGTGGTGCGCTGGTGGGCGATGCGGGCACGATCGGGACGCTTTGTGGGTGGCCCGGAGGTGGACGAGCTGCGCTGGCTGGCGCCGGCCTCGGCCGAGGGACTGCTCACCGCCGGCCGCGACGTCTCGCCGCTGCGACTACTGGTCGCCGCAGGGCTGCACACCACCACGGTCCTACTGGTGCGGCACGGCTCGGCCGGCAACCGCTCGGCGTGGCCCGGAGCAGACCTGGACCGACCGCTGGACGGCCGCGGCCGCCGCCAGGCCGAGGGGCTCGCGAGGTCGTTGATGGCCTACGGGCCGGCGCGGGTGCTGTCCGCTCCGGCGCTGCGCTGCGTGGACACGGTGCGGCCGCTCGCACAGGCGTGTGGGCTCGCCGTCCAGGTGGAGCCGGCCCTCGGCGAGCAGGGCTGGGCCGAGCAGCCCGCGGCTGCGATCAGCCGACTGCGTTCGCTCGGCGCCACCAGCGTTGTCGCGGACAGCTGCACGGTCGCCTGCACGCAGGGTGGGGCTCTGCCCGGCCTGCTGCGCGCACTGGCTGCCGGGACCGCGGTGGACGTCGGCGCCGCGCCGGCCCGCAAAGGGTCGGTATGGGCGTTGAGCTTTCTTGATGGCGCGCTCGTCGACGCCGAATACACACCGCCGGGCTGACAGACACCGCGATACCGGTCGGGCCCCGCTCGACACGGGGCGCGGCGCCGGTTAGTCAGCGGCGCGGGCGACGCAGCCGCAAGGCGATGCAACGGCTAGGCAAGCAGCGGTGTGGGCCGACCAGACCTGGTCAGCGGGCTTTGGCGGGCGCCGACTTCGTGACGGTCTTGGCGGGTGCCTTCGCCGCGGACGCTGACTTCGCGGGCGCCTTTGCGGGTGCCTTTGCGGGTGCCTTTGTCGCAGCCGGGGCCTTCGCGGGCGCCTTCGCCGCAGCCGCCGCCTTCGCGGGCGCCTTCGCGGGCGCCTTCGCGGGTGCGGCCTTGGCTGCGCTCTTGGCCGGCGCGGCCGTCGACGTGGCAGCCTTGACCGGAGTGGCGGCTGCGCCGACGGTCGCCCGGACGGCCTTGCCGGGGGCGGCCGCGACCCGGCCGGTCGCTCCAGCGACGGAGCGCAGACCGGCCCTGGCGCCGGCCTTGGCGGCGCGGTCGAGCTTCTTCGCGCCGCTCACCACGTCCTTGAAGCCCTGACCCGGCCGGAACTTCGGAACGGACGTCTCGCCCAGCTGGACCGGCGCCCCGGTCGCCGGGTTTCGCGCGGTGCGGGCCGCCCGGTCGATTCTCTCGAAGACTCCGAAGCCGGAGATAGCCACCCGTTCGCCCGCGGACACCGCGCGCTGCACCGTCTCGATGACCGCCTCGACCGCCGCAGCAGCAGTCTTCTTGTCGCCGACCTTGTCGGTGATGGCGTCGATCAGATCGGACTTGTTCACGTGGGCTCCCCAATGTCGAGGCCGTGTGCCTCGTGTCATCGGCGAAGGTAAGGCGATAACGCGCCGTGGGAAAGCACCTTGGCCTCGGCGCGGTGTGTCGCTGCTACCCGCCAGTCCCGGGCCGGCCTGCGTCAAGGTCGGCGAGCAGCGCACCGAGTCGGGCCGAGGCGCGGGCCACATCGTGCTTGCTGGCGTCGGTCAGGGCAAGGAGTCGGCGTGTGACGCGAGCCTTGACCTCGCTGTCGGCGTCGAGACCGCGCACCCGGGCGTGCGCCGCCTTGAGCCGGATCGCGAGCTCAGCCGCCTGCTCCTGCTCGCTCACGTCGGCAGGGCGGCAACCGGCTGGTAGGCCGGCCGCTGCGCCTCGTACGCGCTGATGTCGGCGTCGTGGGTCAGCGTGAGGCCGATGTCGTCCAGACCTTCGAGCAGGCGCCAACGGGTGAAGTCGTCCAGCGGAAACGACGCCACCAGCGGGTCGGGGCCGGCTCCGGCTCGCAGCTCGCGGGCCGCCAGGTCCACGGTCACCGGGGTCGCCGGATCGGCCTCGACCATCGCCATCAGACGGTCGACGACGTCGGCGGGCAACTGGACGGGCAACAGGCCGCCCTTGAGAGCGTTGCCGCGAAAGATGTCCGCGAAGCGCGCGCTCACTACGGCCCGGAAACCGAAGTCCTGCAGTGCCCAGACTGCGTGCTCGCGCGATGAGCCCGTCCCGAAGTTCTCCCCGGCCACCAGGACGCTCGCGCCCGGGTGCCGATGCAGCACGAAGTCAGGGTCCTGGCGCCACTCGCTGAACAAGCCGGCACCGAAGCCGGTGCGCTCGACCCGCTTGAGCCAGTCGCTCGGGATGATCTGGTCGGTGTCGACGTCGCTGCGGCGCAGTGGGACCGCGGTCCCGGTGTGGCTGGTGAACGCGTCCATGTCAGACCTCCTGCAGGTCGGCCGGGGCCGTCAGCCGGCCGGTGAGTGCGGTGGCGGCGGCGACCTCGGGGCTGACCAGGTGCGTACGGCCGCCCCGGCCCTGCCGCCCCTCGAAGTTGCGGTTGGACGTCGAGGCGCTGCGCTCGCCCGGCGAGAGGGTGTCGGGGTTCATGCCCAGGCACATCGAGCAGCCGGCATTGCGCCAGTCGAACCCGGCGTCCCGGAAGACGACGTCGAGGCCCTCCAGCTCGGCTTGCCGCTTCACCAGCATCGAACCCGGTACGACCATCGCGCGTACGCCGTCCGCGACCCGGCGGCCCCTCACCACGGCGGCGGCGGCCCGCAGGTCCTCCATCCGGCCGTTGGTGCAGGACCCGAGGAAGACCGTGTCGACGGCGACGTCTCGCATCCGGGTCCCGGCCGTCAGCCCCATGTAGGCCAGTGCCCGTTCGGCGGAGTCGCGCTCGTTGCCGGCGGGCAGCGCCTGCGGGTCGGGCACCTGCCCGCCGAGCGGCACACCCTGGCCGGGGTTGGTGCCCCAGGTGACGAACGGCGTGATGGCCGCGGCATCCAGGACGACCTCGGCGTCGAACTCGGCGCCCGCATCGGTACGCAGGGTTTCCCACTCGGCGACAGCGGCGTCCCAGTCGGCCCCCTGCGGGGCGTGCGGGCGGCCCTTCAGGTAGGCGTACGTCGTGGCGTCCGGAGCGACCATCCCGGCCCGCGCCCCCCACTCGATGCTCATGTTGCACACCGTCATGCGGCCCTCCATCGACAGCGCCTCAATCGCATCGCCGCGGTACTCGACGAGGTAGCCCTGCCCTGCGCCGGTGCCGACCTGGGCGATCAGCGCCAGCACCAGGTCCTTGGCGGTGACGCCCGGCCGCAGCCGGCCCTGGACCGTGACGGCCATCGTCCGTGGGCGCGGCAGTGGCAGCGTCTGGGTGGCGAGCACGTGCTCGACCTCGCTGGTACCGATACCGAAGGCGAGCGCCCCGAAGGCGCCGTGCGTGCTGGTGTGGCTGTCCCCGCAGACGACCGTCATGCCGGGCTGCGTGAGGCCGAGCTGCGGCCCGATGACGTGCACGATGCCCTGGCCCGCGTCACCCATCGGCAGCAGCCGTACGCCGAACTCCGCGCAGTTGCGGCGCAGCGTCTCCACCTGCGTGCGGCTGACCGGGTCGGTGATGACCAGCGCGGTGTCGGTCGGGACGTTGTGGTCCTCCGTGGCCAAGGTCAGGTCCGGGCGGCGCACGCCGCGACCGGCCAGCCGGAGCCCTTCGAAGGCCTGCGGGCTGGTCACCTCGTGCACGAGGTGCAGGTCGATGTAGAGCAGGTCGGGCTCGCCCGGCGCCTGGCGTACGACGTGGCTGTCCCAGACCTTCGCTGCCAGCGTACGGCTCATCGGCTGCCTCCTTGCATCTCAACTGATGGGATGATTGTGTCACCCCGTGGAACAGACTAGCGGAGTTGGCGTGCTGGACAAGGCCCTTGCGATCCTGGGCGCCGTCGAAGCGGGCGCAGACACCCTCGCTGCGCTCACCGAGCACACCGGGCTGTCGCGGGCGACCACCCATCGGCTGGCGGTGGCGCTCGAGGTGCATCGCATGTTGGCTCGCGACATCTCGGGGCGCTGGCGCCTCGGGCCGCGGCTCGGTGAGCTCGTCGGCGCCGGACCGGGCGACGTGCTCCTGGACCTGGCTCAGCCGGTGCTCGACCGGCTGCGTGACGCGACGGGCGAGAGCGCTCAGCTGTACCGCCGGCAGGGGTCGTCCCGGCACTGCGTGGCGGCGGCCGAGCGTGGCAGCGGGCTCCGCGACACCGTGCCGGTCGGCGCCCTGCTGCCGATGACCGCAGGCTCCGCCGCGCAGGTGCTGCAGGCCTTCTCGACCGAGGGTCAGCTCATCGCGGGGACGGCCTTCGGCCCCCGGGTGCTGGCCGAGGTCCGCCGGCGGGGCTGGGCGCACTCGGTCGCCGAGCGGGAGCAGGGCGTCGCCTCGGTCTCCGCACCTGTGCGCGGAGGCGACGGCAGCGTGATTGCGGCGATCAGCGTGTCCGGCCCGGTGGAGCGGCTCACCCGGGCACCGGGACGGTTGCACGCCACCGCTGTCCTGCAGGCCGCGCAGGAGCTGGGTCGCGCGGCGGCAGCCATCGGTCGACCGGGTGCAGCTACCGGTCGAACAGGGCCAGGAGACCGGTGATCCGCAGAATGCGGTGCACGCGCGGCCCCGGGGCGAACACGCGCAGTGACTGGCCGAGCCGCCGGGACCGCCGCTGCATCGTCACCAGCACGCCCAGGGCTGTCGAGTCCAGGAAGGGCACCTGCGACAGATCGACCTCCACATCGGTCCCGGACGCGATGGCCCCGAGCAGTGCCGCGCGCAGGGAGCCGCTCTCCTGCGCACCGAAGCTGCCGCGAAGAACGACCACCGTCGTCGTGGCGTCCGGGCCAGCCGGCGTGAGCACGGCTATCGACGCCAGGGCATGTCCCGAGACGGACTCGACGGCCTGGGCCGACTCGTCATGGCGGATCGCGTATGACGGCGTGTTCATCGAGGATCGCTCCAGCCGCTCGGGGTCACCAGAATGACCCGCGTCAGGCAACCCGTGGCCCTCTGACAGCGATCTGTCAGAGACCTGACAGCGGACTGACAGCCAGCCGGGGGCTGACACGGAGCCGGACCACCGGATCGGGCTGCCCGCGCAGGCCACCCGAGCGACCTCAGACGTGGCAGAACCACCCATCCGGCTCAGGCGCGAATCGGCTTGACGACCCCTCCCGGTCCGCCAAGGTCCGCCGCAGCGTCGTGCGCCGGCGGTCTGCGCTTCCGAGGGGGTCGATGTGGCTGCAGCGATCGCGGCGCTGCCCCAGGACCCGGCCGGTTTCCGATGGCTTCGAGTCCGGGACGACTGACGGCCACGCTGCGGCGGATCTCGGCAACACCCCAGCCGCGCGGCCTGGTGCCCCTCTACGGCAATTTTTCGACACTGCGAGGATCGTCAGGTGGTCGTTGATGCCTGGGCGGCGCTGGCGGATCCGTTCGTTGAGGGCGCGTACATGTCGGTGAAGGGCCGGGTGCGGACGTTCGTGCTGCATGCGCAGCTGCTGCGCCACCTGCCGGGCCCGCCAGCAACAGTGCTGGACGTCGGCGGCGGCGCCGGACACCAGTCCGTGCCGCTAGCCCGGCTTGGCTACACGGTCACGATCCTGGATCCGTCCTCGGCGATGCTGGCCAAGGCCGAACAGCGGCTCGCCGCCGAACCCGACGACGTCCGCCGACGCGTGCGGCTGATGCAGGGCGCCGGGGAGCAAGCCGACGAGGCGACCGGCGGTGAACGCTTCGCCGCGGTGATCTGCCACGGGGTGCTGATGTACCTCTCGCAGCCTGAGCTGCTGATGCGTGCGCTGTGCCGCAGCGCCGCCGACGGCGGCGTGGTGTCGGTCATGGCGCTCAACGCACAGACGCTGGCGGTCAGGCCGGCCTTGGAGCGGCGCTGGGCCGACGCGCTAGCCGCCTTTGACGCGACCGGTGAGCTCGGCGTGCTCGGTGTGGACACGCGCGCTGACACCGTCGAGGACCTATCCCGGCTGCTGACCAGCAGCGGTGTGACGCCGCAGGCGTGGTACGGCGTATGGCTGTTCAGCGACTGGCTGGACCTTCCCGCGAACAGTACGGATCTTGCTGCTGTCGCCGACGTCGAGCTGCAGGCCAGCCTGCGCGACCCCTACCGGCGGCTCAGCCGGGTGTTCCACCTCGTCGGCACGCGAACCGTCGTCCCGGGTTGACGTCGCGGATGGGTGCTCACTAGGCCCCGTGCCGCGAGGTCGGCGCGGGTGTGGTCGAACGAGTCGGCGACGTCGGGGTCGCTGATCGCCGTGCGGAACCGGCTCAGGGTCTCGGTGCTGGGCTGCCAGAAACCGCCGGCGAGCAGTCGACGACGTCGTCTCTACGCCGGGGGCCGCGTGGCCGTGACGTCGGCCGGCTACGGAGACGGACTAGTCAGACACGCCCGGACACCCCGTCAGGAAGGACCATGGCGCTCGGCGCTGATGTCGCTCACCCTGAGCCCAGGACGACCCCGACCTGCTGCTCCGGAGCTGCCGTGCTGACCTCGTTGACGTCGACCGTGTCCCGAAGGCCTTCCGCAGGCGCGCCGGTGGCACCGGGCGCCCCGCTCGCGCACGTCGTGGTGCTCGCCGACCGCCGCCCGGGCCGGCGCACGCCGGAGGCGACGCCATCGCTGCACATCACGCCAGAGCTGCTGCTGGCGCTCGGTGGCTCGTGGGCGCGGGCCGGCGAGCGCCGCTGAAACTGTCCTGCCCCCGCGGGAGCACGTCTGGGTGAAGCCCACCTGCGGGGCCGAAG
>JAYVYM010000239.1:0-2510 GCA_043784245.1 Frankiales bacterium | reverse complement strand
GCTCATGTCGCGCACCGCGCGGGCCGTCCCGCGGACCGTTCCCGTCACCTTCGACCTGCCGACCCGCGGGTGGTAATCGACATCGACCTCCACGACGCGCCAGCCGGCGGCCGAGCCCTTCACCACCATCTCCAAGGGATAGCCGAAGCGCCGGTCCACGAGGTCGAGATCGAGCAGGGCCTGTCGGTGGCAGGCGCGCATCGGCCCGAGATCGTGGACGTCGTAGCCGGTCCGCTTGCGCACCCGGCGGGCCACCTCGGCGTTGCCGAGCCGGGCGTGCAGTGAGAATGCGCCCCGCGCCGTCGGCCGCCGTCGGCCCATCACCAGGTCGTGCCCGGCCAGTGCCGCGACGACCAGGGGGAGTTGCTGCGGATCCAGCGAGCTGTCTGCATCCATGAAGCAGACGATGTCGCTCGTCGCCGCGAGCAGGCCCGCGTGGCAGGCCGCACCGAAACCGCGTGGGGAGGCGGGCACCACCTGCGCGCCGTACGACTCGGCGATCTCCCGGGAGCCGTCGGTCGAGCCGTTGTCGGCCACGATCGTGCGGTAGCCCGCGGGCATCCGGGAGAGCACCCACGGCAGCGCGCCGGCCTCGTCGAGGCAGGGCAGGACGACGTCAGGCACCCACGGCCTCCCGCAGCGGCGCGGTCGCGAACTCGCGGACCCCGTCTCCGAAGGACACCTGCGCACGGAACCCGAGCGCAGCCTGGGCCTTCGCCGGTGACGCGACGACATGCCGTACGTCGCCGAGGCGGTATTGCCCGGTCGTGACAGGCAACGGCCCACCGGCGGCCAGGGCGAGCTCGCGGGCCAGGTCGCCAACCGTGTGCATCGTGCCGCTCGCAACGTTGTACGGCTCGAGATGCCCGGCTGCGCCGGGGTGCTGCAGTGCCAGCAGGTTCGCCTGTGCCACGTCGCGTACGTGCACGAAATCCCGCTGCTGGCCACCGTCCTCGAAGACCCTGGGTGCCTCACGTCTGGCCAGAGCGCTGCGGAACAAGCTCGCTACCCCGGCGTACGGCGTGCCCTGCGGCATGTGAGGCCCATACACATTGTGATAGCGCAGAGCGGTGACGTTCCCGCCACAGGCCCGCGCCCAGGATGACGACAAGTGCTCCTGTGCAGTCTTGCTCGCCGCGTAGACATTGCGCGGGTCCAGCGGCGCGTCCTCCGGCACCGTTTCGCTGGTGAGTGGTCGGCCGCACACCGGGCAGGTCGGCTCGAAGCGTCCGGCGTCGAGGTCGGCGACTGCGCGCGGCCCGGGTCGCACGACCCCGTGCGCGGCGCACGCATAGCGACCCTCGCCGTAGACCACCATCGAGCTGGCGAGCAACAGCTGGCCGACGCCCCGCCGGGCCATCGCGGCGAGCAGCACCGCCGTACCGAGCTCGTTGTGCCCGACGTACGACGGGAGGTCGTCGAGGTCGACGCCCAGGCCGACCATCGCCGCCTGGTGGCAGACCGCGTCGATGCTGTCGAGCACGCCGTCGTCCAAGGTGCGTACGTCGGCCTGGACCCGCTCCGCGCGGCGGTCGAGGTGGGCTGGCCAGCCGCTCGAGTGCACCTCAGGCAGGAGGGCGTCGAGGACCCGCACCTGATGGCTGGCGTCGAGTAGGGCTGCAACGATCGCCGTACCGATGAAGCCGGCGCCGCCGGTGACGAGGACGTGCACAGAGCTCCGATCAGGTCTCAGACGTGGACGCGCTCACTATGCTCCCTGGCGGGGCGGTAGCTCAGCCGGTCAGAGCACGGGACTCATAATCCCTCGGTCGTGGGTTCGAGCCCCACCCGCCCCACCGCAACGCTGCAGGTCACAGCCTTGCAGATGATCTCTGACCGAGGGATCGCGCCCCCGGACCAAGATCATGCTCACAAAATGCTCACTCTTGACAACCATCGCGGCTGGTCAGTCGGGGTTTCCCTCGGTCGAAACCGGCCGCCACGCCGGGGACCTGCCACAGTTCGCGGTCATCGTGGCTGCCATGACTCCCCGTCCGGCAGGTGCGCGGTGAGCCCCCGGCGGCGCCTGCCGCAGGGCATCCGCGGCCGCGGTGCAGTCTTCACCTACACCTGGCGCGACGCCGCCGGCCGGCAGTTCTCCCGCAAGGCCGGCGATACCCTGGTCGGGGCCGAGGCGTTCAAGCGGCGCATCGACAACCAGCTCGCGCTCGGCACGTATCAGCCGGCCTCGACGATGACGTTCGCCGCCTACGCGACCGGGTGGATCCAGACCTGGCCGCTGAAGGATCAGACCCGCGAGCGCTACCGCGGGATCCTGCGCCGCGAGCTGCTGCCGGAGTTCGGCGGCTACCCGCTCGCCAAGATCCACCCGCACCACGTGCGGGCCTGGGTTGCCGGCCAGGTCGCCGGGCCGCTGTCGGCCAGCAGCGTCCGCCAGCACATCGCGGTGCTCCGGAGTTGCCTGAAGGCAGCGCAGATCGACGGTCACCTCGGCACACTCCCGCTGCTCGGCGTGAAGATGCCGCGCAGCCACTCCCGCCAGCCGGCCG
>JAYVYM010000238.1:0-5966 GCA_043784245.1 Frankiales bacterium | reverse complement strand
GGCCAACTACCCGGCGGAGTACATGGCCGCTCTGCTGACCAGCGTGCGCGACGACAAGGACAAGAGCGCGCTCTACCTCGCAGAGTGCCGCCGCATGGGCATCAAGGTGCTGCCGCCCGACGTCAATGACTCCGACGGCGACTTCACCCCGCGCGGCACCGACATCCGCTTTGGCCTGGAGGCGATCCGCAACGTCGGGGCCGCCGTCGTCGCGGGCATCGTCCGCGCCCGGGCGGAGAAGGGCCGCTACGGCGACTTCGCGGACTTCCTGCGCAAGGTGCCGGCGCCGTGCTGCGGCAAGAAGACCGTCGAGTCACTGGTGAAGGCCGGCGCCTTCGACTCCCTGGGACACACGCGCAAGGGGCTGCACGGGGTGCACGTCGAGGCCATCGACGCCGTCATGGACACCAAGAGAGCCGAGGCGATCGGCCAGTTCGACCTGTTCGGCTCGATGGGCGAGGCCGGCGACGACGGCCCGGGCGTGTTCGACGTACGCATTCCGATGGGGGAGTGGGACAAGGCGCTGCTGCTCGCGTTCGAGCGCGAGATGCTCGGCCTGTACGTCTCCGACCACCCGCTGCTCGGGGTCGAGCACGTCATCGCCAGCGCCGTCGACTGCCCGGTGTCGGCGATCGCGGACCGCGAGGATGGCTCGCAGGTGATGATCGGTGGGATCCTGTCGAGCGTCGTGCGCAAGGTGACCAAGAAGGGCGACGCCTGGGCGCTGGTCACCCTGGAGGACCTCGAAGGCGCGGTGGAGGTGATGTTCTTCCCGCAGAGCTACCAGGCGGCGGCGGTGCAGCTCGTCGAGGACGCCGTCGTGCTGGTGCGCGGGCGGGTGGACAAGCGCGACGACGCGCCGAAGATCGTCGCCAGCGAGGTGATCGTGCCCGACCTGTCGAGCGGCCCGCGCGGCCCGGTCGTGGTGAGCATCCCGACCACACGCTGCACGCCGCCGGTGGTCGAGCGGTTCAAAGAGGTGCTCGGCTCACACCCCGGCACCACCGAGGTGCACCTGCAGCTGGTCAACGGCGGCCGCACCACGGTCGTACGCCTTGACGACCGCCTGCGGGTCAACGCCGGGTCCTCGTTGTTCGCCGACCTCAAGGCGCTGCTTGGGGCGGGCTGCCTGCCGGTGAGCGGCTGATGGCGACCGAGCCCTCGGCGGGCACGGGCATGGCGGCCGTGCGCCTGTGCGCGGGCACGCTCGAGGTCGAGCATGCCGACCAGCTGCTGCTGGACCACCTCGACCCGCGCAACGGCTACGCGGTCACGGCGTACGACCGGCTGGTCACCAACGGCACCGCTGCGCTCGTCGACGGTGACCTGCTGGCGCCCAACCTGATCGGCGCCGAGGTCGACCGCGGCCGTTTCCTGCTGCTGCGCGAGCTTGTCCCCCGACTCGCCGGCATCGCGGACCTCCCGCCGGTCGGCCTGCAGGACGCCGGCGACGACGTGCTGGACGTGGTGGCGGCGCTGTTCGCGGTCCTGGACGACGCGCCGTACGCCGGCCGCGGGGTGCGCGGCTCGATCCTGTCCAAGGTGCTGCATCGCAAGCGCCCCGACCTCGTGCCGCTGTACGACTCCCGGATCTTTGAGAGCTACACCGCACCGGGGGCGATCGAGCGGTCGGTGCACCGGAGCTGGCGCGCCTCGATGACCCTGCTGCTGGCTCAGATGCGGGCCGACCTGCAGGCCGAGGCGGTGGCCTTCGACACGCTCGTCGCGGTGGCCGACAGCGCGGGGGCGCCCCTGAGCCGGCTGCGGATCCTGGACGTGCTGGTCTGGCGTACCGCCGAGGCGTGGCACTGACCGGCCCGGTGGGCAACGAGCCGGAGGTCGGCCAGCCGGCTGACCCCGCGCCCGACGAGCCTGCCGTCCCGCAGTCGCCTGATCTTGCGAGCGACGAGCCCATCGACCTGCCGCGTCACCGCGCCGGTCCCGGTCTGCACGTCGAGGCATTGACAGCGCTGGTCTGCCTGACCGGCGTGGCGGTCCTCGGAGTGCCCGTCGGGTTGCTGTGGCGGGCGCTGGCGCCACGAGCCGTCGCACTCGTGAGCAACGGGAGCGTCGATCTCGTCAACTCCGAGACCAAGGCGTTCATCGCCGCGGACGGCACGTTGTTCCTGCTGAGCCTGGCCGGCGGCGTGCTCGCCGCGGCGGCCGCGTGGTGGCTCGCCCGCGACCGCGGCGTCGGCACACTGCTCGGGCTGGTGCTGGGTGCCGGGTTGGCGGGCTACCTCGCCTGGCGCACCGGCCTGCTCGGTCAGGACCGGCAAACCCTGCTCCGGGATGTCCGGGCCGGCCGCGTCGCGGGGCGCGTCGATCTGCCGCTGCAGCTGCGGGCCCGACCGATCCTGCTGGCCTGGCCGGCCGCTGCCGCGCTGACCTGGCTGGGCCTGATCCTCTGGCGCTCCACGGCCCCGCCGGCCCCCTTTGCCCACCCCGCGCCCGACCCTTCCGCAGCGGTCAGCCGATGACGCAGGTCCGCTGACTGTCGCCCTGGCGACGCTCCCGGGACCTGGCTCACCGAGGCTGCCGCGACGCCCCGGCAAGAGTCAGTTGGGGCTGACCGGTCCGCGAGTCAGCATCGGCGAGGGGATGGCGCGCAGGACCCTCAGCAGCACCGCCTCGCGGCGCAGCAGCCGCAACTCGGCCCGCAGGCGGGCCCGGCCGTCGGGTTCGGCCAGCAGCGCCTGCCGCTCGTCGAGGTCCAGCATGACGGTCGCGGCGACCAGGTGACCGAGCACCAGCGGGTCGTCGGGCAGCTCCGGCTCATCGACCTCACCGGCCCCGGCCGCGGTCAGCGCCCGGACGTACGCCTGGAAGGCCGCCCGCACGGGCGGGGCCAGCAGCGCAGCCTCCGCCGCGTCGCCGAGCTCGTCCGGCAGCCAGGTGACCTCGCCGACCAGGTAGGAGCTGTCGTGCACCAGGCCGTCCAGGGTGAAGCGCTGCACGCCGACTGTGACCACGTTGTACGTCCCGTCGGGGGAGCCCTGCACGTGCTGCAGCTGCGCGGCGCAGCCCACCTCGTGCAGTGCCGTGACGCCGTCCGCGCCGACCTCCCGGCCCTCGCGGATCGCCACGACGCCGAAGCGCCGCTCCTCCTCGGGCAGCGCCAGCAGGTCGCCGACCAGATCGCGGTAGCGCTGCTCGAACACGTGCAGCGGCAGCACCAGCCCGGGGAACAGCACCGACCCCAGCGGAAACAGCGGCAGCCGGTGGGACATGCCGGGAGCGTACGGCTGGGCTCGCGCCGCCGCCTCCGCGTGGCGGGAGGCCCCCGGTAGCCTGAGGACCCCTGCCGAGACGAGGAGTGCCGCCGTGCTGACCCGCATCGACCTGCGCGGGCGTCGCGACGTCGATCCGCTGAGCGTGCTGCCGCGTGCTGCCGTTGCCGTCGGCGACGCCGTGGAGCTTGTCCGGACGGTGGTCGAGGACGTCCGGGTGCGCGGCACGGCAGCCGTGCTGGACGCCACCGAGCGCTTCGACGGCGTGCGACTGACCGCCCTGCGGGTGCCCGCCTCGGCGCTCCGCGCGGCCCTCGACGCGCTCGACCCGGCTGTCCGGGCGGCGCTGGAGGAGTCGGCCAGGCGCTGCCGCACCGTCAGCACCGCCCAGCTGCGCAGCGACGAGGTCGTGCAGGTCGTTGACGGCGCCACGGTCACCGAGCGCTGGCTACCCGTCGACCGGGTCGGCCTGTACGTGCCGGGCGGTCGCGTCGCCTACCCGAGCAGCGTGGTCATGAACGTCGTTCCCGCGCAGGTCGCGGGCGTGCGCAGCCTGGCGGTCGCGAGCCCGCCGCAGGCCGACGGCCTCCCGCACCCCGTCGTCCTGGCGGCCTGCGCGCTGCTCGGCGTCGACGAGGTGTGGGCGGTCGGCGGCGCCCAGGCCGTCGCGGTGCTCGCCCACGGCCTGCCGCCCGGGCACCCGGCCTGCCCCGAGGGGTGCCGCCCCGTCGACGTCATCACCGGCCCCGGCAACATTTACGTCGCCGCGGCCAAGCGTCTCGTGCAGGGCCGGTGCGCAATCGACAGCGAGGCCGGGCCGACCGAGATCGGCATCCTCGCCGACAGCCACGCGGTGCCCGCGCACGTCGCCGCCGACCTGGTGGCGCAGGCCGAACACGACCCGCAGGCCGCCTGCCTGCTCGTGACCGACAGCCCGGAGCTGCTCGACGCCGTCGACGTCGAGCTCGGCAAGCAGGTGCCGGCGACCCGGCACCGCGAGCGGGTCGAGACAGCCCTGGCCGACCAGAGCGCCCACGTCCTCGTCGAGGACCTCGACCATGGCCTCGCGGTGCTGGACGCCTGGGCGCCCGAGCACCTCGAGGTGCTCACCGTCGACGCCCCCGAACGGGCCCGGCGGGTACGCAGTGCCGGCGCGGTGTTCGTCGGTGGCTGGACGCCGGTCAGCCTCGGCGACTACCTGGCCGGCTCCAACCACGTCCTGCCGACCGGCGGCACCGCCCGGTTCGCGGCCGGCCTGTCGGCGCAGAGCTTCCTCAAGCGGATGTCGCTCGTGGAGTACTCCCGCGAGGCGCTCGCGACCGTGGCCCCGCTGGTCGTCGCGCTCGGCGGCGCGGAGGACCTGCTCGCGCACGTCGAGGCCGTCCAGGTACGCGTCCGCGCGGACTCGCCGTCGTGACCCCGGGCCTGGACGTCGTCGACGAGCTACCGGTCCGCGAGGATCTGCGTGGCAAGAAGCCCTACGGTGCACCGCAGATCCCCGACGTCGTCCAGCTCAACGTCAACGAGAACCCGTACGCCCCGTCGGCGGCGCTCGTCGCCGACCTGCAGCGCGCCGTCGGCGAGGCCGGCCACCAGCTGCACCGCTATCCCGACCGGGAGGCGGTCGCCCTGCGTACCGACCTCGCGGCGTACCTGTCGGCCCGCACCGGCGTCCCGCTCGCTCTGGAGCAGGTCTGGGCGGCCAACGGGTCGAACGAGGTGCTGCAGCACGTGCTGCAGGCATTCGGCGGGCCTGGCCGCACCGCGCTGGGCTTCGAGCCGTCGTACTCCATGCACCCGCTGCTGGCGACCGGCACCGGCACCGGCTGGGTCGGCGTCCCGCGAGCGGCGGACTTCACCATCGGTGCGGGCGCCGCCGTGGCAGCCGTCACCACGCACCGCCCGGACGTCGTGTTCATCACCACCCCGAACAACCCGACCGGCACGACGACGACGCTCGAGGTGGTGGACGCCGTCTGCGCGGCCAGCGCCGGGATGGTGGTCGTCGACGAGGCGTACGCGGAGTTCGGCTCGGCGCCGAGCGCGGTGACCCTGCTCGACCGGCACCCGAGGCTGCTGGTCAGCCGCACGATGAGCAAGGCGTTCGCGATGGCCGGGACCCGGCTGGGCTACCTCGCGGCCAGCCCTGCCGTGGTCGACGCGCTGCGCCTGGTGCGCCTGCCGTACCACCTGTCGGCGCTGACCCAGGTCGCCGCGCGGACGGCGCTGGCGCACACCGCCGAGCTGCTCGGCACTGTCGAGCAGGTGGTGGCCCAGCGCGACCGGATGGTCGACGGGTTGCGCGCGGCCGGGCTGACGGTCGTGCCGACCGACGCCAACTTCCTGCTCTTCGGGCCGTTCGCCGACCCGCCCGCGGTCTGGCGGCGGCTGCTGGGGCAGGGCGTGCTGGTGCGGGACGTGTCCGGCGGCCAGGGCCTTTCCGGCTGGCTGCGGGTCTGCGCGGGTACCGAGAGCGAGACGACGCTGTTCCTCGACGCTGCACGAAGGTCCCTGCTGTGAACCGCACCGCCCTGGTCGAGCGCCGCACCAGGGAGAGCGACGTCCGCGTCGAGCTCGACCTGGACGGCACCGGGCAGGCCAGCAGCGACACCGGGGTGCCGTTCTTCGACCACATGGTCGCCCAGCTCGGCAAGCACGGCGGGTTCGACCTGACGGTGCGCACCCGCGGCGACCTGGAGGTCGACGCCCATCACACCGTCGAGGACACCAGCCTCG
>JAYVYM010000237.1:0-6219 GCA_043784245.1 Frankiales bacterium | reverse complement strand
CGGCCGGCCGCTCGCGACCACCTGGACCTTCGTACCTGGCTGGAAGGCGCGGGCAGCCGCCCTGGACCTCGTGGCGCTGCACCCCTGGCCGTGGCTGCGCCGGCCCAGCAGCGGGTCCCTGCGGTCCTACAGCGCGTGGGCCAGATGAGCGTCCTGAGCAAGCCGTGCGCGGTGTGCGGGCGCACCATCACCTGGCGCAAGAAGTGGGAGCGCGACTGGGACGCTGTGCGCTACTGCTCCGCCGCGTGCCGCCGCGCGGGCGTCTCTCCCACCGACGAAGCCCTTGAGCGGTCGGTCCTGGCGCTGCTGGGCGCCCGCGCGGCCGACGCGACGATCTGCCCGTCCGAGGCCGCTCGCGCGGTCGGTGGTGACGACTGGCGGCACCTGATGGAGCCGGCCCGGTCGGCCGCACGCCGGCTGGTGGCGACCGGCGACGTCGAGATCACCCAGGGTGGACATGTGGTGGACCCGTCGACTGCCAAGGGCCCGATCCGGGTGCGGCTGGTCCGCAGCGTCGCTGAGCCGGAGCGCGTCCGCCGGCGCTGACAGCCCGATCGTGTGCGCGTCGAAGCACCAGGCAGGAAGCGCACTCTCGCAGGGGCAGGCCAGGCTGGACGGCTCTTGCTTCTGGTCGTGCGGGAGGGTGTTGGCGGGCGCTCGTTCCCGGGAAGCCTGACCACGCTGAGCTGGTTGCAGGTGGCATGCGCATGAAGGTCGAGATCTGGTCCGACGTCGTCTGCCCGTGGTGCTACATCGGCAAGCGCAGGTTCGAGGCGGCACTGGCCCGATTCGAGCACCGCGACGAGGTCGAGCTGGTGTGGCGCAGCTTCGAGCTCGACCCGGCCGCGCCGCCGAGCGCCGCCGAGCAGGGTGGCTACGCCGGTCGGTTGGCCGCCAAGTACGGCCGGTCGGTCGCCGAGGCGCAGTCGATGATCGACACGATGACGGCGACGGCGAAAGAGGAGGGCCTGGGGTTCCGGTTCGACCTGGCCCGCCCGGGCAACACCTTCGACGCGCACCGGCTGCTGCACCTGGCGCTCGAACACGGGCTGCAGGACGCACTCAAGGAGCGCTTGGACCGGGCGACGTTCAGCGAGGGCTCGCCGTCCTCGGACCACGCCGCCCTGCATGCGCTGGCCGTTGAGGTCGGCCTACCGGCCGATGAGGTCGACGCCGTGCTGGCGTCGGACCGTTACGCGGACGCCGTCCGGGCCGACGAGGCGAAGGCTCGGGCGTACGGCATCTCCGGGGTGCCGTTCTTCGTCGTCGACGCAAAGTTTGCCATCTCCGGCGCCCAGCCCGCCGACCTCGTGTTGCAGGCGCTGGAGCAGGCCTGGGCTGATCGACCGCCGCTGACGCTGGTGCATGCCGGTGGACCCGGGTGCGAGGGCGACGCCTGCGTGGTCTGAGCCGGCTCAGGCCGGTGGTGCCCCGGGCGGGCCGTACGGCGCGCTCCCATACGGGGCCGGGCCACCGCCGGCCGGTGGACCGCTTGCTGCCAGGGAGTCGGCGATCCGCGTGGTGTTCTCGGCGATCCGGAAAAGCAGGGCGATCAACTCGAGGTAAACGCGGGCGAAGACGAGGTAGAGCAGGGCGCCGATCGGCGCCAGCACGAGGCCGAGAATGGCACTTCCCGCCCCCCGGCTGGCGAGGGAGAAGAAGAACAGCAGGGCACCCAGCCCGATGACGAGCATCACCGCGACGTAGATGACCTTCAGAAACTTCAAGGTGATGAAATACTTGAAGTCAAGGTCGAAGAGGCTGGCCAGCAGTCCCTTACCTTCCAACTGCGTACCCGCCATGTGCGTCTCCCTAGATGTCACGCGTTATGGGACCGCAGGGTAGGGCCCAGGAGCGTGGTGGCGGCGGTTGTTGCGTAGCGTCGGGGATGTGGAGCCCCGCCTGCGCGCCCTCGCCGACCTGTCCGTGCCGGAGGTCCGGGAGTACGCCGGCCGCCACGAGTACGACGGCGTGCTGCAGGACCTGTCGCCAGCAGGAGTCACGGCCGGGCTCGCCGCGCTGGGAGGCCCACCGCTGGACGATGACCACGACGAGGCGCACCTGACCGCCTTCGAGGCGGGTGCGCGGGTCGCGTACAGCGAGCTGGAGCAGCACCGCTGGAACCCGGCGCTGCACCTGGCCAACCTCGACCTCGCCGGCTACGACCGGGAGTACACGCTGCAGGCCGAGCGGGACGCCGCGCGGGCCAGGCATCTGGCGGCCTGGCCCGACGCCGTCGACATGGCGCTGGAATCGCTGGACCGGGTGCCGCGCGACGTGGCCCTCGGCCTGCTGGGCGGCGTCCGGGGGCTCGCCGACGGCGTCACCGACGAGCCGGCCCTGCGTGCGCACGCCCGGCTGGTCGCGCATGTCGAGCGGGCCGCCACCGATGGTGAGCCTGACGCCAGCCTCGGTGGCGTCGGCCTGGCCCGGCTGATGGGGGTCCCCGAGGCGATCGAGGTCGACCTCGGCGGGTTGGCTCGTGACGCCGACGCCGAGCGCGACCGGCTGCGGGAGCTGTTGGCCGACGCGTGCGCGCGGATCGCGCCGGGGAGGCCGGTCGCGGAGACCTTGACCGCGCTCGAGCACGACCACCCGGACGCCGAGGGGGTGCTGGCCGAGGCGCGCATCCAGACGACCGAGGTCCTCGACTGGTGCGCGCGTAGCGGCCTGGTGCCCTATACCGACGGTGACTGCCGGGTGGGCCGCTCCCCGGCGTCGCGCTCCTCGGCGATGGCGATGCTGTCCTGGGCTGCGCCGGGCGAGCCTGAGGGCCCGTCCTGGTTTTACGTGACGCCGCCCGACCCGGCCTGGCCGGCGGCCGACCAGGACGGCTGGTTGTCGGTGTTCAGCCGGGCGACGCTGCCTGCCATCTGCCTGCATGAGGTCGCGCCGGGGCACTTCTCGCACAGCCGGGCGCTGCGCCACGTCACCTCACCGGTCCGCCGGGTGCTGATGAGCCCGTCCTTCGTCGAGGGCTGGGCGCATTACGGCGAGCAGATGGCGCTCGAGGAGGGCTTTCGCGACGGCGACCCGCTGCTGCAGGCCGGCGTCGCCATCGAGGCCCTGGTTCGGGTGACCCGGCTTGCGGCGGCGCTCGGCGTCCACGAGGGCTCGATGACGGTCGCCGAGGCCGCCAGCCGCTTCACCGAGGATGCCGGCCTGCACGGCGAGGCAGCGCTGTCAGAGGCCCGACGCGCGACCTGGGACCCGACGTACGGCCGATACACCTGGGGCAAGCTGGAGATCCTGCGGCTGCGCGAACTGGCCCGCGCGCGACCGGGCTTCGATCTCGCCGGTTTCCACCGCGACCTGCTCGCGCTCGGCGCACCGCCACTCGGGCTGCTGGATGCCGCCCTCAGCTGATCGGGCCGTAGTCCGGGCGCTTCGCTGTCACGCCGTCACCGGAGGACTGCCCGTGCAGCCGGCGGTTCAGCCAGGGCGCGAAGTGCGTACGCAGCCACACCGCCTCCGCCCTGGCGACCTCGTGCCGCCGCCGGGACGCCGGGGCCGGTAGCGGCTGCCGCCAGTCGGACGTGGCACCCGGCAGCCCCAGCGCATCGGCGAGCGCAGCGGCGATCCGCTCGTGACCCAACGCGTTGGCGTGCAGCCGGTCCGCACTCCACAGCCGCGGATCCCCCGCGACGGGGTACGCGCCGACGTCGGCAACCAGCGCGCCGGTGCGGGCCGCCGCGCGCCGTACCCCCTCGTTGAAGGCTGACATCCGTGCCCGCAGCGGCCGGGCGATGGGCATCACCCGGGTCGTGTCGGGCACGGTGAGCGTCAGGACCGTCGCCCCGACGCCGACCAGGGCCGCGAGCAGCGCCTCGACGTCGGCCAGGACCACGTCGAGCTTGCAGGACGGTCGCAGCAGGTCGTTGACGCCGGCGAACACCGTGGCGAGATCCGGCTGCAGCTCCAGCGCCCTGGGCAGCTGCTCGGCGCGCACCTGCGCGACCAGTCGGCCGCGCACCGCGAGGTTGGCGTACAGCAGGCCGGGGCTGGTCCCGCTGACCTGCACCGCCAGCCGGTCGGCCCAGCCGCGCCAGCTGCCGGCGCCGTCAGGGTCGTCCAAGCCCTCCGTCGAGCTGTCGCCGATCGCCACGTACCTGGAGAACATGCTTCACCCTGGCACGGACACACTCACTCCCGTGACCACCCTCGCCGACCTCCGACGCCAGCTGCGCCTGGCCGCGCTGCCCGGGGGCACCATCGCGTACGCGGCCCTCGGGGCGGCGCGGCGGGCCCGCGGCGAGGATCCGTTGGCTGTCCGGCGGGACCTGCGGGCCCGCAACGCCGCGCGCACCCGGCGCACCCTCGGCTCGCTGCGCGGCGGCGCACTGAAGGCCGGACAGTTGCTGTCGACGGTCGAGGCGGTGCTCCCCCAGGACCCCGAGGGCAGCTGGCGCGCGGCCCTCGAGTCGCTGCAGCAGGACGTGCCGGCGCTGCCCTTCGCGGAGGTCGAGCCGGTGCTGCGGGCCGAGCTGGGCCCGCTCTGGCGCGGCCGTTTCGAGGCCTTCGACGAGAGCGCGACCGCGGCGGCGTCGCTCGGTCAGGTGCACCGGGCGACCTGGCAGGGCCGGCCTGTCGCCGTGAAGATCCAGTACCCGGGCGTACGAGAAGCGCTGGCCGCCGACCTACGGCTGGTCTCCGCGATGTCCCGGGTGGCCGCCCTGGTGGCTCGCGGCCTGGCACTGCCCCCGCTGATTGCCGAGCTGCGCGACCGACTGACCGAGGAGCTGGACTACGAGCACGAGGGCCGCGCACAGGAGCGGTTCGCGGTGGCGTACGACGCCGACCCGGACGTCCTGGTGCCGCACGTGCTGCTCGCGACCCCCCGGGTGCTGGTCACGGACTGGCTCGACGGGACCCCGCTGGCGGTGGTCGCCCGGTCCGGGAGTCAGTCCGAGCGAAATGCCGCCGCGATCCAGTACCAGCGCTTCCTGGTCAGCGGCCCGGAGCGGGTCGGTCTGCTGCACACCGACCCGCACCCCGGCAACTTCCGGGTGCTCACCGACGGCCGGCTCGGCGTGCTGGACTTCGGCTCCTGCCTGGAGCTGCCCGGGATGCCCCCGACCTTCGGCCGACTCATCTCGGCGCTGCTTGCCGACGACCCGGATCTGGTGCTCGCGCGGCTGCGCACCGAGGGCTTCGTCCGGCCGGGTGCCGACCTCGACGTACGCGCACTGGTCGACTACCTGGCTCCGTTCAGCGTCCCTGCCAACCATGAGGAGTTCACCTTCAGCCGGGCGTGGCTGCGCGGTGAGTTCGGGCGGGTCAACGACCCGCGGGCCCCCGATTTCGGCGTCGCCCTGCAGCTGACGCTGCCAGCGGAGCAGCTGTTCACCCACCGGGTGTGGCTGTCGATGGTCGGGGTGCTGTGCCAGCTGGAGGCGACCGTGCCTGTCCGGCCGGTGCTGCGGCGGTGGCTACCCGGCTTCGAGCCGGCCGTGCCTTGAGCGGTACCGCTGGTCTCGGGTAGGAAGGGCGCAGACCTGGAGGTGAGCGTGTCCGCTGACGTGACGGTGGCCAGCAGCGGCTGCGCCCGCTCGGACCGCTTCGGCGCCCGCTGGTGCCGGTGATGGCCCGCGCCCACGTCGAGCCCGGCGGCGGTCGGCACCCCGTCGACGGCGGAACGGCCGAGCTGCTGCGCGACTGGGACCGCGCCGGCGGCTGGGAGCTGTCGATCGACGGCGTCCCGCAGTCCTATGTCGACCTCGACGAGCCGACCTACCTCGACTTCGCGTACGTCCGGCTGATGGGCGACCTGCTCGATCTGCTCGCGGAGCCCGCGGCGCCGCTCACGGTCCTGCACCTGGGTGGTGGCGCGTGCACGCTGCCGCGCTATGTCGCGGCGACCCGGCCGGGCTCGACGCAGCTCGTCGTCGACGCCGACGGGCCGCTGATCGACCTGGTCCGCGCCGAGCTCGGCACCGCCGGCTTCAAGCTCCGGGTCGGGGACGCCCGCCTGGAGCTGGCCCGGCTGGCCCGAGCGAGCTGCGACGTGGTGCTCGGGGACGTGTTCGACCAGGCTCGCGTCCCGGTGCACCTGACGACGGTCGAGCACGTCCGCGAGGTCGTACGGGTGCTGCGGCCCGGTGGGACGTATGCCGTCAACATCGGTGACGGCAGCGGTCTGACGTTCACCCGCGGGCAGGTCGCGACGCTGCGCGCGGCGTTCTCGTACGTGCTGCTGATGGGTGACCCGGGGGTGCTGCG
>JAYVYM010000236.1:0-6972 GCA_043784245.1 Frankiales bacterium | reverse complement strand
CTGTTCGACCCGGCTGCGTGGCGGGTTGTGCCGGGCTTCGACCTGGTCGACACGACGTATCACCGGCACGTGGACAGCGCCGTGGTGCGGGTCGCCATCGACCGGCCGGAGGTACGCAACGCGTTCCGCCCGTCGACGGTCGACGAGCTGTACCGGGTGCTGGACCACGCCCGGATGTCGCCGGATGTGGGCTGCGTGCTGCTGACCGGCAATGGCCCGTCGCCCAAGGACGGCGGGTGGGCGTTCTGCAGCGGCGGGGACCAGCGGATCCGGGGGCGCGACGGCTACCGGTACGCCAGCGACGCGCTCGAGGTGGACCCGGCGCGGGCCGGCCGGCTGCACATCCTGGAGGTGCAGCGCCTGATCCGGATGATGCCCAAGGTCGTCATCGCGGTGGTGCCGGGCTGGGCGGCCGGCGGCGGCCACAGCCTGCACGTCGTCTGCGACCTCACGCTCGCCTCAGCCGAGCATGCGAGGTTCAAGCAGACCGACGCCGACGTGGGCAGCTTCGACGGCGGGTACGGCTCGGCCTACCTCGCCCGGCAGGTCGGCCAGAAGTTCGCCCGGCAGATCTTCTTCCTCGGCGCCGAGCACTCCGCTGACGATGCCTACCGGATGGGCATGGTGAACGAGGTGGTGCCGCACGCCGAGCTCGAGGCCACCGCGATCGAATGGGCCAGGACGATCTGCGCGAAGAGCCCGACGGCGCAGCGCATGCTCAAGTACGCGTTCAACGCCGTCGACGACGGCATGATGGGCCAGCAGGTGTTCGCCGGGGAGGCGACCCGGCTGGCCTACATGACCGATGAGGCCGTCGAGGGGCGCGACGCCTTCCTGGCCAAGCGTGCGCCCGACTGGTCGGCCTACCCGTACTACTTCTGAGGTGGGCCGGCCGCTGCTCGCCCTGCCGGCCGTGCCCGGGCCGGAGCTGCAGGCCGCGCTGCTTGCCGCGCTGGCCGGGACCGGCCCGGCGCTGCTGCCGCTGCCGAGCGACCCGGCGCAGGCGGCGCGGGTGGTCGCTGCGCTGCGGCCGGACCTGCCCGAGGACGACGAGGAGGTCGCGCTCGTCATCTCGACGTCGGGGTCGTCCGGCGAGCCCAAGGGGGTGCTGCTCACCGCGGCCTGTCTGACCGCCTCCGCCCGGGCCGCCGAGCAGCGGCTCGGGGGGCCCGCCGGCTGGCTGCTGGCGCTGCCGGTGACGCACATCGGCGGGCTGCAGGTGCTGCTGCGCGCACTGCTCGCCGGCGCCCCGCCTGTGGTGTCCAGCGACCTGGTGGCCGGAACCGCGGCTCTGCCGCCCGGCCGGCGGCACACCTCGCTGGTGCCCACCCAGCTGCGACGGGCGCTCGCCGAGCCGGCGACGGCGGCGGCCCTCGCGACGTACGACGCGGTGCTGCTCGGCGGCGCCGCCTGTCCGCCGGCGCTGCTCGCCGAGGCCCGGGCAGCGGGGGTCCGGGTGGTGACGACGTACGGGATGAGCGAGACCAGCGGCGGCTGCGTCTACGACGGCGTGCCGCTGCCCGGCGTGACCGCCGAGGTGGGGGAGGAGCGGATCTCGCTGAGCGGGCCGGTGGTTGCGCGGGGCTACCGCTTGCGGCCGGACCTGACGGCGAGGGCCTTCGCCGGGTCGACGTACCGCACCGACGACGTCGGGCGCTGGGACGGCGACCGGCTGGTCGTCCTCGGCCGCGCCGACGACCTGGTGGTCACCGGCGGGGAGAAGGTCGCCCCCGCCGCGGTCGAGGCCGCGCTCGCCGAGCACCCCTCGGTCGGTGACGTCGTGGTGACCGGCGTGCCCGACGAGCTCTGGGGCGCGCGGGTGGTGGCACACGTCGTGCTGCGGCCGGGCCTGGAGCTGACCCTGGAGCAGGCTCGTGCGCACGTCGCGGCCCGGCTCGGCCGCATCGCGGCGCCGCGCGAGCTCCGGCTGCTGCCGGCCCTGCCGGTTCTCCCGTCCGGCAAACCGGACCGCGCCGCTCTAAGATCACCGCCGTGACGACGCCGGCGCAGTGGCTCGAGGGCGCCCGGCCGCGCACCCTGCCGGCGGCCCTCGCGCCCGTCCTGGTCGGCTCCGGGGCGGCTGCCGCCGTCGAGGCGTTCCGGCCCGTTCGCGCGCTGCTGGCGCTCTTGGTCGCCCTCGCGCTGCAGGTCGGTGTCAACTACGCCAACGACTACAGCGACGGCGTACGCGGCACGGACGCCCACCGCGGACTCGGCGGTCCCGGGCCGCTCCGCCTGGTCGGCAGCGGGGTCGCGACGCCCGCAAAGGTCAAGCAGGCTGCGTTCGCCTGCTTCGCGCTCGCCGCGCTGGCCGGGCTGGTGCTGGCGCTGCTGACCACACTGTGGCTGGTGCCGCTCGGGGCGGGAATGATCGCGGCAGCGTGGGGGTACACCGGCGGCGCCAACCCCTACGGCTACCGGGGCCTCGGCGAGGTCTCCGTCTTCATCTTCTTCGGGCTGGTCGCCGTGCTCGGCACGACGTACGTCCAGGCGGAGCGGTTGACCTGGGCGGCGTTCGGCGGCGGCGTCGCGTGCGGTGCGCTGGCCTGCGCAATCCTGGTGGCCAACAACCTTCGCGACATCCCGACCGACGTCGGAAGCGGCAAACGCACGCTGGCGGTCGTGCTCGGCGACCGACGCAGCCGACTGCTCTACCCGGGCCTTGTCGCGACCGCCTTCGTCGTCGCGCTGCTGGTCGCGGCGGCGACCCCGTGGGCGTTGCTGGCTCTGCTTGCCGCGCCGCTGGCCCGCGGCCCGGTCGGGCTTGTCCGCCGGGGAGTGGTCGGCCGCGACCTGGTGCCGGTCCTGCGCGACACCGGCAAGCTCCAGCTCGCGTACGGCGCCCTGCTCGCCGTCGGCCTGTCCCTGTCCTGACCCACCCCGACAGCACGGTCGGCCCGGGTGGGCCCGCGTGGGGCGGATCGGAGCGCGGTCGGCCACCGGCCGGGCCGTACCGTCGGCATATGGCGATCCTCGATCAGGTCGGCGCGCGGGACGGCTGGCGGTGCTGGCTGTGCGACGAGCCGGTTGACGGGCAGGCCTCGCCGAACTCCGACCGGGGCGCCAGCGTCGACTCCGGTGCGGTAGCCAAAGGCAAGCCGGGCATCGAGCGGCTCGCGCACCGCGCCTGCAACACCAGGAAGGGCGCGGTGAAACCGGTGGTGCCCTGGTCCCCGGTGCTGTTCGTCGTCGACCCCGCACCGATCGTCGCGACCGTGGACCGACTGACCCGAAAGGGTGGCCGCGAGGTGGTGGCGCGCTGCCCCAGCCGGTCCGATGCCGACCAGGCCGCCGGGTGGCTGCTCGACCGGCTGTCGCGGTTCGCGCCCGAGCTTGCGGTGACCACGGAGGTAGAGGCGGGCGGCGGCCAGTTCTTGCTGGTGCTGCGGGCTCGCTGACCTCAGGCCAGCGCGAGCAGCCCGACGAGCCGGAAGACCGCGGCGTGCTTGGCCTCCTCGGCGCCACAGGTCAGCACGTGTGTACTGCCGTCGCCGGTGCGGTCGTAGCGCACCACGACGTCGACCGTGGGGCTCCCGCCGAGCCGCACCCGCCAGGCGTCCGGCCCGGCATGCTCCTGCTCGAGTGGCGCGAGATCGTCGCGCCCCCACCGGCCGAGCTGCTCCCGTGCGAACGCCTGGGCGGCCTGTGTGGGCAGCGGCAGGCTGCTGCGGCCCCGCAGATGCTTCGCGGGCAACTCGCCGGCGGCCAGCGCCGCGACGATGCCGACCACGTCGTCCGCCTCGAGCCGGCCGAGATAGAGGCCTTCAGGCAGCACGATCAGGTTGGCGGCGAAGCGGTCCCCTCCTACGTGGCTGCACTCCCAGGTCGTACGCGGGTGCGCTGCGGCCAGCGCCTTGGCGACGGGTCGGCCGCGGGTGGCGCAGCAGCGGTCGTGCCGACCGTGCGTGCACACCAGCAGCAGCGGCTCGTCGACCACGTGCCAGCCCTCGGGCGCCGGGCCGTACGGCGGCACCAGGGTGAGCAGCTCGTCGTCGTCGGTGATGTGCCGCGCCAGCACCTGCTCCGCGCCGGGCCTTGAGTTGACCGCGAACACCCACCGGCCCTCGCCGCAGTCGACGCCGGCCGGTCGGCGCAGCAGTAGCAGGCGCGCCCGGGCTGTCGCCGCGGTCGCGCCCAGCGCACGGGCCACGGCGAGCGGCAGCCGGCTGCTCGGCACCGACGCGGGTCCCCAGGCGCCCCGGTGCTCGACGAGCAACCAGCGTTCGACACGGCTGGCGCTCGCGGACATCGGCTCGTCGCGTTCCAGCGACGTCGTCGCACACCACTCAGTCATCGCTTACAAGATACGGCGGTGGGGCCGACCCGGCAGGGTGGAGCGGTGCGGCTCAGCCGGCGGCCACCACGACACCCTCGCGCAACAACCGGCGTGCCAGCACGAGGGCATCCGCGTCGTCCAGCCCGCCGACCGCCAGGTCCTGGACGACGCACGGACCGGCCAGCACCCGCTCCAGCGCCGCCCGGCAGGACCCCGGCAGCTCGATCGCGGACCCGGGCAGGAACAGCGCGACGCGCTCGCCGGCATCGCGAAGCTCGACCGGCAGGCCGTGCCGGGGTCGTAGCCCGGTGGTCGCGCAGAGCCCGGCGAGTGCGGCTGCGCAGGCCAGCAGGCCGATCGGCTCCGGCGGTACCGCCCGGGCGAGCCGGGCGGTCACCAGCGCGCGGACCTGCTCGGCCGGCAGGTCGGCGAGCCAGCCGGCGGCCCGCTGCAGGAACGCCGGCAAATCCTCGAGCGCGTCGAGCGGCTGCACCGGCAGCGCGTCGCGGAACGACGCGTCTGAGGCGGCGAGGGTGACGACGTCACCGAGCACGTCGTACCAGGTGGTCGAGAGCACGCCGACCGTGAGGTGGACCGAGTGCTCGTCGGTGGTCAGCGCTGCGTGGACGTAGCCACGCGGCAGGTACAGGCAGTCACCCGCCTCCAGCTCGATGTCCAGCAGCGGCTCGGCGCCGGCCGCGACCAGGTGCGCGCCCGCCTGTGGCTGTGACGGCAGCGGCAGGACGACCACCGGCTCGTGGATGATCCAGCGCTTGCGACCGCTGACCTGCAGCACGAACACGTCGTGGGTGTCGTGGTGGTAGTCAAAGCCCTGCGCGTCTCCGGCAGGGGTGATGTAGGCGTTGCACTGGGTGGCATGCCCGAGCGCAGCGGCGAGCGCACGACAGAACCGCCCCACCGGCGGGTGCAGCCGGTGCAGCGACTGCAGGACCAGCGTCGCGCCGCCGGCGTGCTGGGCACGCAGGGCCTCGGCGTCGACCAGGTCGGCAATGCGCCGGTTCCCGGCAGTCGCCGAGCGCAGCGGGGTGGTCAGGCCGCCGCCCTCGCGCACGGTACGGAAGAACGGTGTGCGCAGGCCCCGCTCGTCCACCAGCTCGTCGACGTCGTCGTCTGACAGCAGGTCGGTGAAGCCGCCCGGCGGCAGCTCCTTGGCCCTGGTCAGCAGCGGGCTCCGCGACCAGTGCCCGGTGGCGAACTGGTCAGGGTCGACCGCGATACAGCGCGCGAGGACCGGACTGGCGGGGGTCACGGGTGCTCCTGGCAGAAGAGGGGGGATGGCAGCGGCCGCCGCCGGGCAGGCCCGGACGGCGGCCGCGGGGCTCAGGAGCCGGCTGGGTCCGAGCCCGCCGGGTCCGAGCCGGCCGGGTCGACCTGGGTCTCGTTGCTGTCACCGGCGTCGGAGTCGCCGCCGCCACCGCCGGCCGGGTCGGAGCCGGCCGGGTCCGAGCCGGCCGGGTCGACCTGGGTCTCGTTGCTGTCACCCGAGTCGGCGTCGCCGCCAGGAGCGGTCATGGTCGGGCCCGTCGTGATGTCCTCGTCGCGCAGCGTCACGCTGTCTCCTCAACTAAGTGCGGGCGGCGGTCCCGCCGCCCGGAGCCATCGTTCCCCGCAACACCCCTCGCAAGCAACCGGCACCCGCGACACCTGCGAGACCGGCGGCCGCCCCCGACGGCTGGGACACTGGGCCCATGACGCGCGCCAGCCTCGACAAGGACCCCGGCCAGGTCGCAGCAATGTTCGACGAGGTCGCTGCCCGTTACGACCTGACCAACGCCGTGCTGTCGCTCGGCCAGGACCGCGGCTGGCGCCGGGCCGTCACGGCGGCGCTCGACCTGCAGCCCGGGGAGCGGGTGCTGGACCTCGCGGCCGGCACCGCGACGAGCAGCGCCGCGCTGGCCCGCACCGGGGCCGCCGTGATGGGCTGCGACTTCTCCCTCGGGATGCTCAAGGTCGCCGCGAAGGCGCAGCACGTGGGGGTCGACCTGGTCGCCGGCGATGCGCTCCAGCTGCCTTTTCGAGACGGTGCCTTCGACGCGGTCACCGTCTCCTTCGGGCTACGCAACACTGCCGACCCCGACCTGGCGTTGCGCGAGCTGCTGCGGGTCACCCGTCCCGGGGGACGCCTCGTGGTCTGTGAGTTCAGCCACCCGGTGTGGGCGCCGTTCCGGAAGGTCTACATCAACTACCTGATGCGGGCACTGCCGGCTGTCGCCCGCACGGTCAGCAGCGACCCCGCGGCCTACGTCTACCTCGCCGAGTCGATCCGGGCCTGGCCGGTGCAGGCCGACCTCGCGGCCGATCTGATGGTCGCGGGCTGGGGGCAGGTCGCCTGGCGCGATCTCACCGGCGGCATCGTTGCGTTGCACCGGGCCGTCCGGCCCTGACCGTTGCCCCGCGTACGACCTGCCCGTACCCGCTTCCGCGCTTACACTTCTTTCGTACACTCGTGAAAGCTTTCACAAGCAGGAGGACCGCGTGGCGCAGGTGGACGCGGACGTTCTCGTCGTCGGAGCTGGCCCCGGCGGCTCGGCGACCGCGCACGCTCTCGCGCAGACCGGCCTGGACGTCCTGCTGCTGGAGAAGACCGCGTTCCCGCGCGAGAAGGTCTGCGGTGACGGGCTCACCCCGCGTGCGGTCAAGACGTTGGTCGACATGGGCATCGACACCAGTGCGAA
>JAYVYM010000235.1:0-8022 GCA_043784245.1 Frankiales bacterium | reverse complement strand
GGCGAACAGCGCGGTCTGGATGCCGTGGAACAACCCCTCGAGCCAGCCGACCAGCTGAGCCTGGGCGACCCGCAGCTCGGCGTCGGAGGGGGCGTGGTCACCGAACGGCAGGGTCAGCCTTCCGAGCTCCTCGCGGAGCTCGGGTGCCAGGCCCTCCGACAGCTCGCGTACCGACGTCGTGTGGATCGCCGCGAGCCGCTCGCGCGCCGCGTCGTCGAGCGGCGCCGCGCGGACCTCCTCGAGCAGCTGCTTGACCATCGACCCGATCCGCATGACCTTCGCGGGCTGCTCGACCATCTCGGCCGGGTTCTTCTCCTCGCTCCCGTCGGCGGCCGGCACCGCGACGGTGCCGATCGGCTGCCCGTCAGGGCCGATCACGACGACCTGGTGCGTGGTGGGGTCGTCCGGTTGGGGTGCAGGTTGGGTCACGGTCACAATCCTAGGAGGCACCGCTGACAGGAGGCACCGTGGAACCCGACGTCGCACGTCGCAGCTGGCTGGCCCTCGAGCCTTACCACGCGATGATCTACTTCGCGCCGGAGGCGCAGGAGGAGTACGCCGCACTCGGCCTCGACGTGGTCGCCAACCGCGCGGTCGGCTACTTCCCGGCGCGGGCGGCAGCAATGGGCCGGGTCGGTCCGGGTGTCGTACAGGCGACCTTCTTCAACTTCTCCCGGCGGGCTGTCGAGTTCGGCCTGGCCGGCGCCTGGGACGTGGCGACGCCCGAGCAGCTGCTCGCCGCCCGGTTGCGTGCCGCCGACCGGGCGCTGCGGCGGCTGTGCGGCGAGCTGCTCGACGACCCGTCCGTGACGGCGGCGGCCGCGCTGGCCCGGACCGCCTGCACGGGCTGCACGCCGGACGGCCGCCCGCTGTACGCCGCCCACGCCGACCTGCCCTGGCCGGACCCACCGCACCTGGCGCTCTGGCACGCGGTCACCCTGCTGCGCGAGTTTCGCGGCGACGGACACGTGGCCGCCCTGGTGGGCGAGGGCGTCACCGGGCTGGAGGCGGCAGTGATGCACGTCGCACTCGGTGACAGCTGGACGCGCAAGGGTCTGCAGGCCACCCGGGCCTACTCCGACCACGAGTGGGACGCAGCGGTCGCCGGGCTGATGGCGCGCGGCTGGTTGACGCCGGATGCGCGGTTCACCGACGCGGGCCGGGCGCATCGCCAGCGGGTCGAGGACGCCACCGACCGGCTTGCCATGCCCGCCTGGGAGGCGCTCGGCCAGGACGGCGCCGAGCGGCTGCGCGCGCTCGTCCGACCACTGACAGCCGCCGTGCTCGACGGCGGCGGCATCGGGATCCGCTGACCCCACCTGCCCCTGCTGTTCATGACACCGTTGCGCGACCGAGTCTCATCAGAGCGCCGGACCGCCCTGCGCTGCGCTACCTTCCGGCCGAGTGGCCCGCCGCGGGCCCCCCCTCCCGAGGAGACCCCGTGAAGGCCATCCGCACCCTCCGAAGCACCGATCGATCGCGCCGCCGCCTCGGGCTGGCTGTGGCGCTCGCCACGGCGTTGGCCGCCAGTGCCTGCGGTAACGCGCCGGCCACGACCAGCTCGCCGGCCAGCTCGTCGGGAGCGGCCGTCAGCGCCGCGACCGCGACGTCGGCCAAGGCGCTCGGCGGCATGGACGCCCTGGTCGCCGCCGCCAAGAAGGAAGGCACCCTCAACGTCATCGCGCTGCCGCCGGACTGGACCAACTACGCCGAGATGATCTCCAGCTTCCAGAGCAAGTACGGCATAAAGATCAACTCTGCGCAGCCCGACGGGTCGAGCCAGGACGAGATCAACGCCGCCAAGCAGCTCAAGGGCACCGACCGTGCGCCGGACGTGTTCGACCTCGGTGCGGCCGTCGCGACCGCCAACGTGGCGATGTTCGCGCCGTACCAGGTGTCGACCTGGGACGACATCCCGGCGCAGCTGAAGGAGCCCACCGGCGCCCACGTCAGCGACTACGGCGGCTACATGTCGATCGGCTACGACGCCTCCAAGGTGCCGGCCCCGACCACCGTCGCCGACCTGCTCAAGCCCGAGTACAAGGGAAAGGTCGCCCTCAACGGCGACCCGACAACCGCCGGTGCCGCCTTCAATGGCGTCGTCATGGCGGCACTCGGTAACGGCGGCTCCGCCGACGACATCAGCAAGGGCGTCGATTTCTTCGGCCAGCTGAAGAAGGCCGGCAACTTCCTGCCGGTCGACCCGAGCCCCGCGACGATCGCCGCCGGTCAGACCCCCGTCGTCATCGACTGGGACTACACCAACGCCGCGCAGACCTCAAAGCTCAAGGGCAGCAAGGACTGGAAGGTCGTCGTGCCCAGCGGCGCCGTGGTCGGCGCCTACTACCAGCAGGCGATCAACAAGGACGCCCCGCACCCGGCGGCGGCGCGGCTCTGGCAGGAGTACCTCTACTCCGATGCCGGGCAGAACGTCTGGCTCAAGGGCTTCGGGCGCCCCGTGCGCGCCGACGTGATGGCCAAGGCCGGCACCATCGACAAGGCGGCCTTGGGCGCCCTGCCGCAGGCCGAAGGCAGCGCGGTGTTCCTCACCGAAGCCCAGACCACCAAGGCGAAGACCTACCTCGCGGCCAACTACGCCAAGGCCGTCAGCTGAGCAGTGTGACTGCGGGCGGGTCCGCGGCGCTGCTGCGCAGCGGATCCGTCGACGCGCCCGCACCCACCCGCGGCTCCAGCCGTCGTAGGCGGGCGGTCCTGGACCACCTCCTGACGCTGCCGTTCCTGGTCTTCGTCGCGGTGTTCCTGCTCTGGCCGACCCTCGCGGTCGTCGGCGGCGCGTTCTCCGACGGCGCCGGCGGGCTGACCACGAGCAACGTCACCGGCATCTTTCGTTCGCCGTACCGGGAGGCGTTCGTCCGCAGCATCGAGCTGTCGGCGATCACCGCCGTCGTCGGTGCCGTGCTCGGCGCGGCGCTGGCGTGGGCGGTCGTCAGCGGCCGGCCGGACTCGGTGCTGCGCCGGTTCGTCACCTCGGCCGCCAGCGTGCTGGCGCAGTTCGGCGGCGTGACGCTGGCCTTCGCCTACCTCGCCACGATCGGCTTCGAGGGTCTGGTTACGGTGTTCCTGCGCGACCAGGCCGGCATCGACATCTTCGCGGGCAGCGCCTGGATCTTCGAGCTGCCCGGGCTGGTGCTGGTCTACTCCTACTTCCAGATCCCGCTGATGGTCATCGTCTTCCTGCCGGCACTGGACGGCCTGCGCCCGCAGTGGCGCGAGGCCTCCGAAAGTCTCGGCGGTACCGGCTGGACCTACCTGCGGCACGTCGCCGGCCCGATCCTCACGCCCGCGTTCACGGGGTCGGCGCTGCTGCTGTTCGCCAACGCCTTCTCCGCGTTCGCCACCGCCGCCGCGCTGATCAGCCAGGGCGCGACGATCATCCCGCTGCAGATCCGGGCCCTGCAGACCGGCGAGGTGCTGCTCGGCCGGCAGGGCCAGGCCAAGGCGCTCGGCCTGGGCATGGTTGTCGTGGTCGGCGTCGTGATGGCGCTGTACGCCGTGCTTCAGCGTCGGACCAGCCGGTGGCTGCGCTGATGGCCGGCTCCTCGACCGTGGCGGGCCGCCGCCGCCGTACGACGGCCCTGCGCTGGACGATCCTGTCCGTGTTGGGCGCCTTCTTCGCTTTGCCACTGCTGGCGATGCTGGACTTCTCCACCAGGGGCCCCGGGGGCTCCCGCACCCTCACCGCCTGGCGGGCGATCGGCGCCGACAGCGAGCTGCTGCAGGCCATCGCGTACTCACTCGAGCTCGCGGTGCTGACCGCGCTGCTGATGCTGGTGCTGCTGGTCCCGACGATGACCTGGGTGCACCTGCGCCTGCCGCGGGTCAGGCGGCTGATCGAGGCGCTCTGCCTGCTGCCGCTGGTCATTCCCGCGATCGTGCTGGTGGTCGGCATCGCGTCGCTGTACACGTGGGTCACGTACCTGCTCGGCGACTCGCCGCTCACGCTGACCTTCGTCTACGTCATCCTGGTGCTGCCGTACGCCTACCGCGCCATCGAGTCGGGGCTGACCGCCGTTGACCTGCGCACGCTGTCCGAGGCCGCCCGCAGCCTCGGGGCGTCGTGGGCCACCGTGTTGCTGCGGGTGGTGCTGCCGAACATTCGCGGCGCCGTCCTGTCGGCCGGGCTGCTGTCCGTCGCCCTCGTCCTGGGCGAGTTCACGATCGCGTCGCTGCTGAACTTCACCACCCTGCAGGTCGACATCGCCTTCATCGGCAAGCGCGACGCGTCGCTGTCGATCGCGGTCTCGCTGGCCTCGCTGGTCTTCGCGTTCGTGCTGCTGCTGGCCGTGTCGCTGATCGCCGGCCGACGGCGCACGGCCCGCGCGGGGGACCTGCCCGCCGCCGACACGATGGCCGCGGTGCCGATCGGCAGGGCGGCCGCATGAGCCGTACCGGCGTCGCAGTCGTGCTGCGCGACCTGCACCGCTCGTACGCCGGCGTGCCCGCGCTGGACGGCCTGGACCTCGCGCTCGAGCCCGGCGAGTTCGTCTCGCTGCTCGGGCCGTCGGGCTGCGGCAAGACCACCGCCCTACGGGTGCTCGCGGGCCTCGAGACCGCCGACAGCGGTGCGGTCCTGGTCGGTGGCCGTGACGTCGGCGCCCTGCCGGCGAACAAGCGCGACATGGGGATGGTCTTCCAGGCGTACAGCCTGTTCCCGAACCTGACCGCGCGCGACAACGTCGGGTTCGGGCTGCGGCTGCGCGGCATCGGCGGCAGCGAACGGGCCAGGCAGGCCGGCGAGATGCTCGAGCTGGTCGGGCTGTCGTCGCAGGCCGCGAAGTACCCGCACCAGATGTCCGGTGGACAGCAGCAGCGCGTCGCGCTGGCCCGCGCGCTGGCGATCCGCCCGCAGGTGCTGCTGCTCGACGAGCCGCTGTCGGCGCTGGATGCCAAGGTTCGCGTCCAGCTTCGCGAGGAGATCCGTCGGCTGCAGAAGGAGTTCGAGATCACCACCCTGTTCGTCACCCACGACCAGGAGGAGGCGCTCGCCATCTCCGACCGGGTCGGCGTGATGGCCAACGGCCGTCTGGAGCAGCTCGACACGCCGGCGACGGTCTACCAGCGGCCGGCGTCGCCATTCGTCGCGGAGTTCGTCGGCGTGACGAACGCCTTCAGCGGCACTGCGGCTGGTGGCGCGGTGCTTCTCGCCGGCGGGCTGCGGGTGCCCGCCGCCGTCGTCAACGGCCGCGCCGAGGGCACCCCGGTGCGGGTCCTGGTTCGCCCCGACGGTGTCCGGCTGCGACCCGTCACGGGCGCCACCCTCACCGGCACGGTGCTGACCCACAGCTTCCTCGGCCCGGTCACCCGGATCACCGTGCGGCTGGCCGGCTCCACCGACCTGGTCCGCGTCGACGTGCCGTCGGACCGCGCAGCCGACCACCCGCCCGCCGCCGAGGTCGGCCTGGACATCGACGCGTCCGCCGCCATGCTCGCGGCCCTGCCCGCCTGACCGTCCAGGAGGTCCACGTGTGCCGCAGCATCAAGACCTTGCGCCCGCCGTACGCCGACGAGGTGACAGCGGCTGACATCGACGCCGCTGCCCTGCAGTACGTCCGCAAGATCGCCGGGATGCGGTCCCCGGCCGTACGCAACCAGGCGGTCTTCGAGGCGGCGGTCGCGGCGGTGGCCGCTGCCACGCAGGAGCTGCTGGACGGGCTGGTCGTCCGGACCGCGCCTGCCTGACCGCGCCTACCAGGTCAGTCGCCGAGCGACCGCCAGAAGGCCGCGGCGGCGCGGGACGGCCGGCCGGTGCGCGCCTCGGTGCGGTCGGCGTGGGTCATTAGGGCAGTGACTGCGTTGACGCCGGCCCAGCGCAGCGGCTCGGGCTCCCAGCGCTTCGCCCGCCGGCGCACCCACGGCAGGTGGGTGCGGGCGGTGTCCCGGCGAAGCACCAGGTCGGCCACGGTACGACCGGCCAGGTGTGAGGTCGCGACGCCGTCGCCGACGTAGCCGCCCGCCCAGGCCAGCCCGGTCGCGGGCTCGAACCCGACGCTGGGGAACCAGTCGCGCGGGACGCCGAGGTTGCCGCCCCAGGTGTGCGTCACCGCCACGTCGCGCAGCACCGGGAACATCTCGACCAGCGTCTCCCGAAGGGACGCGTGCACGCGCTCCACCCGGTCGTACGCCGGTGAGACCTTCGAGCCCCAGTGGTAGGGCGCGCCGCGGCCGCCGAACGCCAGCCGCCCGTCAGGGGTGCGCTGGCCGTACACCGTCAGGTGTCGCTCGTCGGTGAAGGTCGCCCGATCGGCGAGCCCGATCTGTGCCCACACCTCGTCGGGCAGCGGCTCGGTCGCGAGCATCAGCGAGTAGACCGGCGCGAGCTCGCGCCGCCGCCCCGGCAGCTGCGCGAGGTAGCCCTCCACCGCCGGCAGCACGACGTCGGCGCGCACCGTCCCGTGCTCGGTGACGACCCGGCCGGGCTCGACCGACAACGCGGCGGTCCGCTCGAACACCGTGCCGCCCCGGCGCTCGACCGCCTCGGCCAGGCCGCGCACGAGCCGCGCCGGGTCCAGCGCCGCGCAGTGCGCGCTGGTCACCGCACCCGAGACCCGGGTGGCCGACACGCGCCGCATCGCCTGCTCGGCGTCCAGCAGGTCCAGGGTGTCCGGCCCGAAGCCGTACGTCCTCGCGTCGGCGACGTGGGCGCGGGCCCGGGCGAGCTGCGCCGGGCCCCGGGCCAGCGACACCGTTCCGCCGCGGACGTACCCGCAGTCGATGCCCTCGTCCGCGCTGTCGCGCCCCACCGCGGCAACGGTCTCCTCCAGCGCCCGCTGCATCGCCCGCGCGCCGTCAGCACCGCCGTCGCGGGCGAGCCGCCGCCACGAGGTCGGGAACAGTGCCGAGCACCAGCCGCCGTTACGCCCCGAGGCGCCGAAGCCGGCGACCTCCCGCTCCAGCACCGCGACCCGCAGCGACGGGTCGGCCCTCCGCAGCCAGTACGCCGTCCACAGCCCCGTGAAGCCGGCCCCGACGATGGCGACATCCACGGCGGTGTCGCCCGGCAGCGGGGCGCGCGGGTCGAGCGGGCCCGGCAGCCGGTCGTGCCACAGGCTCAGCCCGCGGTACGCCCGGCCGGCGTCGGTGGCGGTCACACCGTCAGCGCCGCCCGCAGCGCGGCGGGTACGGCATCGAGGTCGTCGTCCGAGATCACCAGCGGTGGGCAGATCGCGAGCGTGGTCGGCGCGATCGGCCGTACGACGACCCCGAGGTCCAGCAGCCGGTTGCGGACGGCCACCGGGTCGACGCCCGCCGGCACCGAGACGGCCCACAGGGCCCCCTCCCCGCGGGCGTCGGCGACCAGCCCGTCGGTCAGCAGCGCCGCTAGCTGCGGCCCGAGCCGCTCACCGATCAGCCTGGCCCGGTCGACCAGCCCCTCCCGCTCGGTGATGTCCAGGCACGCCAGCGCCGCGACGCAGGCGGCTGCGTGGCCGGAGTAGGTGTAGCCGTGCCGTAGGACGTACGTCGGGTCGGCGGCCAGCGGCTGGTGCACCGACGGCGCGACGAGCACCCCGCCGAGCGGCACGTAGCCGCTCGTCACGCCCTTGGCGAAGGTGGTGAGGTCGGCCTGCACGCCGTAGTGCCCGCCGCCGAACAGGCTGCCGAGCCGGCCGAAGCCGGTGATCACCTCGTCCAGCACCAGGTGGGCGCCGGCCTCGTCGCACAGCGCGCGCAGACCCTGCAGGTAGCCCGGCGCGGGCGGCCAGACACCGCCGGCCCCGATCACCGGCTCGGCGAAGACCGCCGCGACCTGCCCCGGGTGCGCGTCGATGACGGCACGGACCGCGTCGAGGTCGTCCTTCGGTACCTGGACGACGTCGGCCATCCCGCGCCCGAAGCCCGCCCGGTTCGCGGGCAGCCCGGTCAGCGCCATCGCCCCGTACGTCACCCCGTGGTAGCTCGGCGCCCGGCTGATGACGATCGTGCGCTCCGGCCGCCCCGCCTGGGTGTGTGCGGCCCGGCTGAGCTTGAGCGCGGTGTCGACGGCCTCCGAACCGCCGCTGGTGA
>JAYVYM010000234.1:0-5909 GCA_043784245.1 Frankiales bacterium | reverse complement strand
GCCGGCGTGCCGGCCCGCTGCGCGGAGCTCCCCACCTGGTGCCCGTCAGCTCCGGCGACGTAGGACACCCCGGGGTAGCCGTTCACCGTGCACGCGGTGGCGCTGCGGTTGGTCAGGAGCACTGCCGTGATGAGTGACCCGGCCGCCCCACCGCTCCCCCCGCCCACCGAGATCGTGAGCTGCGACGTGGCGCAGGACGGGACACCCGAGCCGCCGGTCGCCGGTGGCGACCCTGGCGTTGGCACCGCGACCGGGGGCGAAGCACCGGTCGCCGCTGGCCCCGGTGACGGTGCGACGGTCGATGAGGCCGTTACCGGTGATGACAGCTGTGGCGACACGCCGCCCGCCTTTGCGTTGCCAGCGGCCCCACTGCAGCCGGCCAGAGCCACCATGATCAACATCGCCGAACCAACGTTGAGCTTGCGCATGTGTTCTCCTTCCGTTGAGCCAGCAGGGCGCGGTGCCCTCGTGGTGATGGACGCGCAGCGGCCGCTGGTGGTTGCGCGGCCAACCCCTCACCGCGCCGAGCATCGACCACGGCGCTGCAATGAGCCGGTCGGAGGCTTCCCGGTCGCGGCTGGCCGTACGCCAGCGCTCGGCGGTCAGGCCAGGGAAGGCGCGTGCGCCAGAGCGGTTGCACATGCCGCTCGGCCGGCGGTGTCGAAGAACAGGTCCATTCCGTCCGGCGGCACCCCGGCGTTCTCAGGGTGGGTCGGTGCCCCAGCCGGCTTCGGTGAGCCATCTGCCGTCGTGGTGCTGCAGGTCGTGGTGGTCGCGGTGGTCGTGATGGTGCTGGTCGCAGAGTAGGACGAGGTTCCACAACCCCAGTACATGACACCTCGAAGGGCGGGTGACGATCAGCCGTCCGCGGCGGCGCGCAGGCCTGCCAGCAGCGCGCGACCGAAGCCGGTGACGTGGGTCGGCAAACTCATGACGCGGCACCGGCCCTGACAGCTACCACTGCTCCGGGCTGACCCTGAAGGCCTACCGGGCCGCCGGGATCGCGCTGCCCCGCACCTCCGAGACGCAATGGGCCGCCGGCCAGGCCGTCCCGGTCGACCAGCTGCAACCCGGCGACCTGGTGTTCTTCAACCCCGGCGAACAAGTCGCCGGGCTTCCCGGCCATGGAGGTATCTACCTCGGCAACGGCCTGATGATCAACGCCCCGCACCCCGGTGCCGCCATCCGCACCGAGCCCGTCACCGGCTTCGGGGTGTACGTAGGCGCGAAGCGCCCGACCCAGACCACCTGAGCCGCCCCGTCACGTCATCGGCCGGGCTGGACGACCGCCCAGTATTCCGTGCTGCGCTTGCCTGGCGAGTCGTGGACGGCGAGCCGCACGGTCGCAGATCGTGTCCGGAGCTGGTCAAAGTGCTACGGCCGCCAGTCCGGGGTCATCGCCGTGACGGCGCCGGTGGAGGTCCGCGCACGATGCGGAGTTGCTACTCCCGGGCGTCAACGTCGTGAACTGCAGTCCGGCCCCACCGCCCAGAGGGCCCTGGTTGGCTGTCACAGCGCACTACACGGGTCGACTCGAAGATCCAGTAGGCGCACATCACTGCCAACCCGTCGCCATGTCCGGAGCGCGGCACTGCGCCGAACCAGAGGTTGTCAAAGCCGGCTTCGCGCCGCACCCCCTGGTATGGATCCGCAGCTCGCGTGAGGATCCACTCCGCTACCAGGAACCGCAGATCGACACCAGCGCCGCAGCCGTGCGATGTGGGTCCTTGCCGTTGTTTGGGGCCGGCGTCGTCGTCTCCGCCGGTCACCAGTGACGGTCGGACTTGCCGGCGGGAGTGGATAGGGTCCTTCGCATGCGGCGGCTCGTGGTCCTGGGCGCCTGCCTCGCCTTGTCCGCCTGCTCGGGCAGCACTGTCGCGGCGCCTCGGTCGACCGCAAGCGTCTTAGCAGCACCGTCCTCGACTCCGAGCCTGACACCGTTATCGACACCGAGCTCCGAGCGACCGCCGTCATCGCCCTCAAGCAGCAGGCCGTTCGGCGTGACCACGACCGTGGTGACGGGCCAGCACGGTCAAATTGCCTACCAAATGACGCTGCCTGTCTTCTCTGGGCCGGAGACCGACCTCGTCAACGTCCGTGTACGGCGCTCCGCCGACGAGGGCTTGACTGCGAGCACCAGGGACGTGCCGGCCGATGTCGTTGGCAACATCGACGCCACCGGCCACGTCAGCGTGAACGACGGCCGCACAGTGCAGGTGCTCCTGCCGTTCCGGTACTACGCCCAGGGCGCTGCCCACCCGACCGATACCGTCGCCACCGTGGCGCTCCGGCGCGCGGATGCACAGCCGGTGCTGTTGACCGACATCTTCAGCGACTCAACGGCGGCGCTGACCGTAGCGCTACAGCACGCTTCCGAGGTGGCCGCAGCGCAGGGGCAGGACAACCCAGCCAGCACTCTGACGACCAAGGTCTCCGACTGGTCGAACTGGCAGTCCAGTCCGACGGGGATCACGTTCTCCTTCGATGACTACGCAGCCGGCAGTCACGCGGCGGGGCTCCGCTCCGTGGAGGTGCCTTGGACGCTGTTGCGTCCGTACGTCCGCGACGACGCCTACAGACTGCTTGGCCCTCGCTGAGCGAGCGCGACCAGGGCCTTGAACTGGGCGCCGGACACCGTCCGGCTGGACCGGCCGACGTACAGCGGCTCGACCCGCGCTGCGCCGGCCCCGCCCGCATCGCCCACGCCTACCGCGCCAGCCCCGCCCGCCGGAACCGCAGCTACTCCGGCCGTCCGCGACCCAAGCCCGATGCTCAGACGCATGGGCAACCCACCCGCATTGGCAGCGCACGCGATCGCAGCACAGGGGCAGCACAAGCGTTGGCAGCAGACGCCCGGTCGCGCCCACGCCGACAGGGACCACGCGAGCACGCCAGCAGCGCTCAGACCGCGCAGAGCATCGACCACAGCGCGGCAGTGAGCCGGTCGGATGACGAACGGTCGCGGACGGCCGTACGCCAGTGCTCCGCGGTCAGGCCGGGGAAGGTGTCCCCCCGGCGGACGGCGATGCCAACCTCCCGCAGCCGGTTCCGGACGTACGGGTGGCCGGGGGCGCGACACAGCAGGTAGGGCGCCCGCGATCCGGGCACCACGTCAACACCGAGCCCCGTGAGCCGGCCCTGCAGCCGCTCCCGCTCACGGGCGGTATCGCAGGCAATCGCAGCGGCCTCCGCGAGCGCGAGAGGCGCACTGCAGGCCTGGGCGGCCGCGAGCGCGGGGGTCGACACCGACCACAGCGGCTGCGCGGCCCGCAGCCCGTCGATGAGCCCCGGGGAGCCGAGCAGGTACCCGATCCGCAGCCCGGCGAGGGCCCACGTCTTCGTCAGACTGCGTACGACGACCAAGCCTGGCAGGTCACCGCGCGCGGCCAGCGAACCGGTCTCGCCCGGTACGGCGTCCATGAACGCCTCGTCGACCACGACGGTGCGGCCCGGCCGGCACAGCCGCGCGAGGTCGGGGTGCAGGACCCCGGTCGGGTTGGTGGGGTTGCCGATGATCACCAGGTCCGCCTCGTCCGGCACCTCCCCCAGCACGTACGGCGGCGGCAGCACCAGCCGGTGGACGGGATGGCCGGCGGCCCGCAGCGCCGCCTCCGGCTCGGTGAAGCCGGGGTGCACGACGAGCGCGTACCGGGGCCGCAATGCCCGGGCCAGCAGCACGAATGCCTCGGCGGCGCCGGCGGTGAGCAGCACCTCAGCCGGATCGCGACCGTGCCGCCAGGCCACCGCCGCCGTCGCGGCGCGCGGGTCGGGATAGGCGCCGAGCCGGTCCAGGCTCTGGGCCAGCACGGTACGCAGCCACGACGGCGTCGAGCCGCGGACGTTGACGGCAAGGTCCAGCATCCCCGGCGCCAGCTCGGCGTCGCCGTGGTGGTGCAGGTCGACCATCAGTGCGGGTGGCCGTGCCCGTGCGAATGCGGGTGCCCGTGCGGCCCCGCCGGGTCGTCCGGGTGGTCGTGCGGCGTCTGCGGGGCACCGGTCTTGTTCTCGAAGCCGGGCAGGACGACCCGGTAGGCGCAGGTGTCGCAGTTCATCCGCAGGTCCCCGCCGGCGATCTCCGACCACCGCTCCGCGACCAGCTGCGCGAGCCGCTCCCCCGGCCCGATCAGGCCGGCGACGACGACCCGTACATCAGGATGCGCCTCGGCCCAGGCCACGGCCTGGGCAACGATCCGGTCGGGGAGCACCCCGGCAAACAGGAAGTACGGCAGGACGACGATCCGCGCGAAGCCGAGCCGCCGAGCCCGCTCCAGGCCGGCCGGCACCGACGGCTCCGCCAGGCTGATGAACGCCGTCTCGACCGTCCCGAGACCGCGGCCCTCCAGCAGCAGCCGGGCGGTCTTGGCCACCTCGGCGTTGGCGTCCGGGTCGGTGGCGCCGCGACCGACGAGCACGACGGCCGTCTCACCCCACTGCTCCTGCGGTACGACAGCCGCGAGGCGCTCAGCCAGCTCCGCGAGCAGCAGGGGATGCGGGCCGAGCGGCCGGCCGTACCGGAACGACAGCCCCGGGTGCCGCAGCTGCTCGCGGGCCAACGCCGCCGGGATGTCGCCCTTGCTGTGCCCGGCCGCGACCAGTACCAGGGGGACGACATCCACGCTGGTGTGGCCGGCGGCGACCAGCCGGCTGACGGCGTCCTGGATCGGCGGCGGCGCGAGCTCGAGGAAGCCGCCTTCGACGTCGACGTACGGCAGCTGCTTCGCGACACCCTCGACGAGCTCGCCGAACTGCGCGCAGCCCGCCGAGCTCTTCGTCCCGTGTCCGACGATGAGCAGCGCCGGCCGGCTCGCGCCGACTGCGGGTTCGACCGATACAGGTGCGCTCATGGCGCCGAGTCTGCCCGAGCCGGGCCGTAGCGGCCCATCCGCAGCGGGCGGCTCGACCGGACCAGCTGAGCTTGATCCGCAGCGCGTTGAGGGTGTCGCCGTTGCCGATCATGCTGCTGCCGGCCTTGCGCCGGTCCCACAACTCACCCCGGCGGTGCATGCCCAGCGACGCGATCGACGTCTTGTCCGAGCCGATCAGCGCCAGCTCCCGCTGCCCGTAGCCGGCCTGACGGCAGACCTCACATCAGTCCCGCCCGGCACGACGAGGAAGGACCATTGGCCCTGGTGCGAGGACGTGCCATGGCGAACAGTCAGAGCTCGGGAGGTGCGTGATGTGTGCGCAGGCTGACGGCGTCGTCCTGGGTGTGAACGGTGATCCGGCCGCCTCGCCCGCGTTGCGCTTCGCGGTGCGCGAGGCACAGCGCCGGTCCCTGCCGCTGACGCTGGTCCGCTCCTGGCAGGTCACGCCGCTGTACGAGGCGGCGCTGTTGATGACCCGGGGGGAGTTGGAGCGCGCGGCCGTGCAGACGTTGCAGGCCGCAACCGACGCCGTCGCGAAGCTGGCACCGGAGCTGCGCACCGTCTCGCGGTTGGCGCAGGGCAGGACCGACGACGTGCTCATCGAGGCCAGCCGACGCGCAACGCTGCTGGTGCTGGGTCGCCGCGGCGGCCGCAGCCCGTGGCTCGGTCCGGTCATAGCTCACGTCTCAGCGGGCGCTCACTGCCCAGTCATCGTCGTGCCGGACGAGGCCCCGGTGCCTTCTCACCAGGCGCCGCTCAATGAGGTCGTGGTTGGCGTCGACGGTTCCGAGGTGTCCTCGCGGGCTGTGGCCTTCGCCCTCGAGCAAGCCTCGCAGTGGGGCAGCACGCTGATCGCGGTCCTGGCAGTCGAGCCGTCGCTGGGTGGCTACCTGCCAGACACCCAAGTTCTGGCAGCCATTCGCGAGTGCGGTCGGCGCCTCCTGTCCGAGGCGCTGGCCGGTTACCGCGAGAACTACCCGGACGTCGTGGTGCACGAGAACGTGAGCCTGGACGCACCACACGTGGCGCTACGGCACTTCGCGC
>JAYVYM010000233.1:0-2962 GCA_043784245.1 Frankiales bacterium | reverse complement strand
ATCGAGGCGCTCAAGGGCCATCCGCTGTTCGCGCACATCACGCTGACCAGGTCCGAGCGCTCACCCATCGCCGCCCTGGTGACCGAGATGCTGGAGGATCTGCCCTTCTAGCGGTGCCGTCCCGCGTCGCTGTCGCAGGCCCCGGCTAACCTGCCGCCCATGACTTTCCAAGGACCTGCCGTGCTCACCGAGGGGCTGCGACGCAGCTTCGGCGGTGCCGAAGCGGTCGCCGGCGTCGACCTCGAGGTCCAGCCCGGGGAGGTGTTCGGCTTCCTCGGGCCGAACGGCGCGGGCAAGACCACGATGGTCCGGATGCTGTGCACGCTGCTGGTCCCCACCGGTGGCCGGGCCGAGGTGGCCGGCCACGACGTGGCCAGAGACCCGCGAGGGGTCCGCCTCGCGATCGGGGTCGCTCTGCAGGAGGCCGGTCTCGACCCGCTGCAGAGCGGTCGCGAGCTGCTCGAGCTGCAGGCAGCGCTCTACCGGGTGCCGCACCCGAAGGACCGGGCCAGGGAGCTGCTCGCCCTGGTCGGCCTGACCGAGGCGGCCGACCGGCGGGTCCGCACCTACAGCGGCGGGATGAAGCGGCGCCTGGACCTGGCATCGGCCCTGGTGCACTCGCCCGAGGTGCTGTTCCTCGACGAACCCACCACTGGGCTCGACCCGGCGTCGCGCATCACGATCTGGGACGAGGTGCGCCGCATCAACGCCGAGGGCACCACGATCTTCCTCACCACCCAGTACCTCGAGGAGGCCGACCAGCTCTGCGGCCGGCTCGCGATCATCGACCACGGTCGGATTGTCGCTGAGGGCACGCCGGATGGGCTCAAGCGGGAGATGGGCGCTGACGTGGTCACCGTGGGGCTCGGTCGCGGTGGGTCGAAGGACGCTCTGCGGGTCGCTGTCGAGCCACTGCCCGGGGTCGACCACGTGGTCGACACCGACGGTGGCATCGCTGTCTACGTCACCAACGGCGCGCAGGCGGTGCCGGCCATTGTCCAGACGCTCCACGACGCCGGCGTCGAGGTCGGCGCCGTGTCTATCTCCAGACCCAGCCTGGACGACGTCTTCCTGGAGGCGACCGGACGCAGCATCGAGGGCGCCGGCGACAGGGACCGCGAGGCGGCGGCGTGAACGACATCCTGCTGCTCGGCAGGCGGTCCGTCCGGGAGATCGTCAAGCTCCCGGCGGCCACCCTGCCCGGCCTGTTCATCCCGCTGTTTTTCCTTGCGGTCAACATCGGACAGGTCAGCAAGACGTTCAACAGCGCCACCGCCCCCTTCCTGCAGGGCCAGAGCTACGTCGCCTTCCAGGTGCCGGTGTCCTTGGTCTTCGCGGTGTCGACCGCGACCAGCGGGGTGGCGCTGGTCACCGACATCGACCTCGGTTACTTCGACAAGCTCCTGGTCGCCCCGATTCGCCGTACCTCGATCGTCTTCGGACGACTGGCCGCGGACTTCGTGCGGGGCCTGTTGTCCTCGACGCTGGTGCTGCTGCTCGGCGTTGCCTTTGGCATGCGGATAGCCAGCGGCCCCATCGGCGGCGTGCTCATCATCATCCTGGCGGCACTGTGGGGGGTCGCCTACGCCGGGATCGGCCAGGTCATCGCGCTGAAGACCCGTAACGTCCAGACCACCAATGCCAGCTTCATCCTGTTCTTCCCGCTACTGTTCCTCACCCCGAACTTCGTCCCATTCGAGCTGCTCGCCGAGCCGATGCAGACCCTGGCCCGCTTCAATCCGGTCAGCTACGTCATCGAGGGGCTGCGCGCGCTGATTCTCGAAGGCTTCGTCTGGTCCAAGGTGCTGGCCTGTGTCGCGGTGATCGTGGTCTCGGGCACCGTGCTGACCTACGCGTCGCTACGGGCGCTGATCAACTACGACAAGGGCTGACCGGCCGAGGCTTGTCCCAGTGCCCTGACCCGACCCAGGACGACCTCCGGGACCGCGTCGGCCGGTATCGCGCCGATCAGGAAGTCGCCGGTACCCAGGGCGACGTCCTGCTGCCGCCAGAAGTCCGGCGGAATCACCGCGCCTGTGTAGGCGCTTCCCCGCAGCTCGACACGGTCGAGGTGTCGCATCGCCAGGGTCCAGCGGTAGTGGTCGGCGGTGTTGGCCACCGGCGAGTAGACCTCCAGGGGTATCGCGGGCTGTGCGGCTGTCGGTGCAGCATCACGGTCGTCGAGCAGCACCCCCGCCAGCGGTAGGGACGCGAAGTTGCGGAGCCAGTCGGCGACGTACATCGAGGCGTTCTCGGCGTCGTCGGCGCCCAGCGCCCCGGCCTCCAGGTCGCCGGAGTACGGGTGGGTCCAGGTGAGCCACTGCCTCGGCGACGGGATCTGCAGGACGACCGGCCGGCGCTGCGTCCGCACCACGAGCGTCACGAGCTCCACCGCCCGGGCGGTCACGTCGACGTCGCCGAGCATCGTCCTCAAGGCGAAGCCGGTCCGGCTTCTGGCGCCCATCGCCGTCCGCAGACGGTCCTCGAGCAGACCGGCGTAGACGGGCCCGAGCGAGAGCATGGCCGCATCGGGCTGCAGCAGGTCCTGTACCTGGCCGAAGAAGTTCGCGTACGCCATCGGCTCGCCGATCGGAAGGGCTCGACCCTGTAGCAGGACCGACTGTGCGTAGTCGTCGCCGTCCAGCAGCACAGCCCTCTGTCGGCCCGAGGGGGGCGTGGCGATGATGCCGGCCAGGTCGATGGTCATGGTCCTCCAGAACGGTCGGGCCCGTCGCGCTGCAGCGACTTGACTACGACCGCGATGTCAAACTCAACCTTTACGCCCGTTACAGCATCCCCGAGGTCTGGTTGCTGGAGCGCCCGGGCGCATCGGCGTGGGTGGCGACAGCGCCGGTGGCAACCTGGCCGCCGTGCTGGCCCTGATGGGCCGCGATGGCAGCGGGCGGGCGCCGCCGGTGTCCTCGAAAGTCCGCTCCTGGACGATCTTGGCGCCGAAGCGCGA